>NZ_JBXWNK010000033.1:0-1387 GCF_059610325.1 Ruegeria sp. YTSA064 | reverse complement strand
CCGAGCGTGCATGTGTGGACGCCTCCGGGAACGCAAGCAGAATCTTGTGGTGATTTTGGGGAAATGCGGTCGAGTTCCTACGTGTGTCCGGCCTCATGTTGCGACATTGGTGTCGCGGGCCCTTATGGATAGTTCGAAGATCAGGTCCAAATCATATTTGCGGGGTTTCTACTCCACACACGCTCCCTGGTTTTCCCAATCCCGTCATTCTCGACTGTTCGCCCATAATCCTCCGCTAAGATCTACCGCATTCCGGCTGACAGCTGGCTTTCCTCAGGCCGCCAGCTGAACTCGATACACATCTTCGTTCTTCATCACCGCCCAAGCCATCCGGGCCATCTTGTTTGCCAAGGCAATGGCCACCAGCAGTTTCGGTTTACGTTTCAACATCCGGTCGAGCCACGAGCCATCCGGGGCGCCGCCTTTGCGTTCGGCTGCCTGGATCACCGACGTGGCCCCAAGGATCAGCAATCGTCGTATATCTCTCTGCCCCATCTTTGATGTTCGGCCCAGCCGGGTCTTGCCACCGGTAGAGTGCTGTTTCGGAGTCAGCCCGGTCCAGGCGGCGAAGTCGCGCCCTTTGCGGAAGCTCTCACGTGGTGGTGCTAGGGTGGAAATCGTCATCGCGCAGATCGGCCCGATCCCGGGGATGGTCATCAGCCGCCGTGCCGTGTCGTCATGCTGCGCCGTCGCCTCAATCCGCGCTGTCAGGTCATCAACTTGCCAATCCAGAATACTCAAATGATCGAACATCCGGATGCACATGTTGCGCGTTGCAAGAGGGAGGTCGCTGGCCTCGCTATCAGCGATCATGACCTCAAGTTTTCTAATATGGGATGCGCCTTGAGGTGCCACGATCCCATATTCGGCCAGATGTCCGCGCAGTGTATTGACGACCTGCGTGCGCTGGTCGATAAACAGCTCCCGCGTCTTCAACAGCATGGATTGAGATTGCTGTTCAGCTGACTTCACCGCGACAAATCTCATCTCTGCACGCGCTGCGGCTTCGGCGATTGCCTCGGCATCCGTTGCATCGTTCTTCTGCCGTTTTCTGAATGGCTTGACGTATTGTGGTGGGATCAGCCGGACATCATGCCCAAGCCTTTCAATCTCTCGACCCCAATAGTGAGAACTGGCGCAGGCTTCCATCGCAACAAGACAGCGCGATAACCCAGCCAGAAAATCTAGAACACCCGCGCGCCGGATCTTGCGGCGGAAAACAGTAGACCCATCCACCGCCGCGCCGTGAAACTGAAACACATTCTTCGCAATATCAATCCCGATTATGCTAACTTCCATCGTGGTCGTCTCCTCTGTAGCTACGTTCAACACCGCTACCTTGGCACAAAGCGATGCCGTGAGGAGGCGTCCACTCCATCATATTTGG
>NZ_JBXWNK010000032.1:0-1590 GCF_059610325.1 Ruegeria sp. YTSA064 | reverse complement strand
GCAGCGAAGGTTTGCTCTGAGCCCAAATCGACGGATGCTGCGCTGGGGTTAAATGTCCGCTTTCAGCGAGCTAAATCGGCGGTTAGTCTTCCATCGCTTCATAAATGCCTGTTTCGAGTTTGTTTTTAATTACGCTTAGCAGGCGCCTGGCAGCTTGTTCATCGTATGATTTCAGATCTAAAAATTTCACAGCTGCTTCCAGTTCTGCGGCCGCTGCGGCTTTTCCTTTGGGGCCGAGACCTCTGATCTCTGGCGCCAATTTCTTAAACACCAACGACCGCAGCCTTAAGCGCATTTGATCCGCACCTTGTCCACCAGACGAGGTATTATAGTCGACACCGTCCGACCCACCCCCAACAGAGCCAGACGAGGTATTGTAGTCTACGCCGTCCGAACCATCCTCAACAGAGCCAGACGAGGTATTATAGTCGACACCGTCCGACCCACCCCCGACAGAGCCAGACGAGGTATTGTAGTCGACACCGTCCGACCCACCCCCAACAGAGCCAGACGAAGTATTATAGTCAACTCCATCTGCACCCGCCGCCGCACTCGCCGATGGTAGTGGTTGGGTTGGCTTTTTTCGGGCCGGTGGGTCCAGTTTTGAAAACGTCCCGTTTGCAAGCTTGGCCGTAAGCGACTTGATTAAACGCTTCGCGATATCGGCATCGAAGTTTTCTTTATCTATTGCTTTGGCGACTTCGTCCAACTCTGGCTCGGCTTGCGCACGCCCTTTTGGTCCGAGGTCGCGAACCAGCGGTGCAAGTTTACCCATGACCAATCGCACAAGTTTTTGTCGGTCGTCATCGTTGTCTTCGTCGTCTGCTAATATGGCGTTACCATAGTCAGCGGTGGATGTACCTAAAGCACCGGCGCTAGGTAATTTTTGGGTCGGTTGGCGAACCGGGGGTACAACAGAGGCTGCATCTTGGTCGTCAGACAACGAAGCTGCCATGTCAATATTAGCCACCTTTAGAGTGCAAATTCCGCTAAGTTGTTTGTTTAACTTGTCGAGAACCTTCCCTTTAATTTTGTTTGGGTCCTCTGCGCAAAGGGTCACCGTTTTACCTTTTGTCACGATCTTTCCGCGAGTTATTTTTTTTCCTGGTACCGAAACTTTCTCATCGTCGCCAAATGCTACGAGATGAAAGCTGTCTTTCAAAACCTTGTGGTTGGTCAGAATGAAATTAGTCGCACCACCCTTGGTTTTCGCGCCAAACGCTGTCTTTTCTTTGTCTTTCAACCTTTGATCCTTTCATGTCTGCCGCCCATTTCATTCAGTCACGCGTGTCATTTAATCTCAACAGCTTTCTCATAATGATGAAAGGTGAATGTGACTTTGCGAGTGGCTCCCTAGTTCTTCATAAATAATCTCTACTGAGGGCTCAAAAGTCCGTTGATCATTGACGAAGGGGTGAAAAATCGCAGCGGCCACAATAAGAGGCTACTTTCCATATTTCTTAAGCAGCAGATGCATCGGTTAAATGCGCTGCTGCATCCGCTAAGTCCCGACAAGCAAGAACGAAGTAGATCAAGCTTGATCTGAACGCGGAATTTGCGCCCATTGTGCTCAAGTTCGGTTTTGTCCGC
>NZ_JBXWNK010000031.1:0-1668 GCF_059610325.1 Ruegeria sp. YTSA064 | reverse complement strand
GCCGCCTTTGGCAATTGCGTTTCTCCAAGGGCCATCACGGCGCGAATGAACTCCTCCGCGTAATCATCCGCGTTCCGATGGTCATGCTCGTGCCGCACCATGGCCATCGGCTCAACAAAACGCTTTTTCAAGTGCTCAAGGAAACGCGGTTCTGTGTGGGACATGTAAGCAATAAGCGACTGGAGAACCCGTTCATGGGCTAGAACGCGCCGTTCAAGATCGGTTGTTTCAGGCAGAGGTGGTGACATGGCGCTGCTCATCCTTCATTGATCGTGTTTTCCGGACGCTCCGGTGACTTGTTTACGTCAAGGGCTGCAAGGCAGGCGTGCGCGATGTCCCGGTTCGGGGTCTCTGTGCCTGGTACTGTCGCCCAGCCAGCCGCCATGAGGGCCTCTCGCTGCCGGAAGGTAGAGGCTGCCCGGATCGCCGCCATCTTGGCAGCCCGTTCCGGATCGGATCGGGCCATGTCCAGACAGACAGGCACCAATGCGGTGACAACATGTTCGCGGGCCATCGCCACGGACCTGTCGTTCGAGGTTCGGTCGGTTACCCAGCCGCCCCAAGAAAATCCAGCTACACTAACAAGTACCGCGCCGATGACGGCGCCGTAGAGGCCAGGTTTAAGCCATTCGGGAGTGTTCATTGTAGTTCCTCCAGCGGCAAAGCGCCGCCTCGCTATCTTCAGGTGTCATATTGAATGCCGCGGCCAAGTGCCGTTTCCAGGTCGGTCCAGGTAATTGGCCGCATTTCTGTTCGGCCCAGCGAACGCCCCTTGCCGTTTATAGTCAGGAAAATCGCTGTTCTGCGGTAAGCCGGGAAACTCAGCGTCTCGATAAGTTCTTCCTCAACCAATACTTCGTATTCACCGGCAGGCAGCTCGTCCGAATATCCGGATAGGGTAAACGGGCGCGGGAAGGTCACGGTGGATCTGATTGAACGCAGCGCCATCTCCGGTCTCCGCGATGTATACGTGCCTTCCGCGCTGCAAAGGCTGCCGTATCCTGATTGCAGAGAGGTAGCCTGCATTTGCGGTCATCATACATTATCCCAGAACCGGGCGATGCGCGCTGACCCATGTTAGCGCCGCTGGGCCCTGGGCAGTGCTGGCGAACCTTGGAGCTGCCCTGATGCTTGACTTCAGAAGTTTGGACACCGGCTGATCTGCGTCAGCGCATGCTCCAGGCGATGCGGGTATGATCAAAACAATCCGAAACATTTTGATCCTGCCAGAGGAGGCCCCGGTCATTCGGCACGTTCGCTCCCAAGATCCGAAAACATTGAAAAGGAGGAAACGGTGATGCCCGCAGGTGGCATTCTTTACCCGCATAGCCCTGAGTTCGATCGTTTTTTGCAGGCCTTCGTTGGTGAAGACCGGAAAGGCAATGCTGTTACGGTACTTTCGGCCCTTGCAAGGCTAAAACTCGAACCTTGGGAAGAGGCAGCCGCGCTTGCCGCTTTGGAGGAAAAGGCCGCTGGTTCGCGACTGGAGATGCTGTTGTCGCAATTCCGTGACGTGCCCGAACTCAAACAGGATAGCGGAACGCTCGCGCGGGAACTGACCCGTCTTCTTCCCAAACGACGTAAGCGTTTAAGGGCTGATTCTGGTGGTGTGGAAAACCGGCCGGCAAATTTTCCTGGATTGATATGGGCGGTACTGACGATCTTCTT
>NZ_JBXWNK010000030.1:0-1877 GCF_059610325.1 Ruegeria sp. YTSA064 | reverse complement strand
GTTACGCTCTCGAAATGACCGCCTGACAGACGCAGGCCAGACTGCAGTCAACCGAGTGCAAACAAGTTGGCAATGCCATCTAAACGACAACGATGCTGGTGGGCGGGTTGAGTATGCCAACTTCGCGAAATCTACTCAAATGCTAGAGAAAATGCGGCATTTCTCTCCAAGCACATACCGACGCTTGGTTGCGCTGAATAGTGAGCTTCAAACTCAAGGCCCGGTTTATAACTGGCTGTCGCAAAGCCTTGGGCTGTCAGACAGTCAGATTGCACAAGTCGTCAAAAATACCGCGCTGGCAACGTCCATCCTCCAGAGCAATTGTTCAAATGGTGAATTGATATTCGATTTGGATCCCGCCGCATTTTTTCTGACAAGCGACGCCGAGCAAGAGGCCTTAGACTGTAGTGACCCGTAACCTTTCTACCCTTTTTGCGGCGTGCATTTGGACAGCTCTGCTAGCCTGCAAGGCCGCGGCATTGGATGTCATCGTCATATCGGATCTGAACGGAAGCTACGGTTCGGTAAAATACGATGCCCGCGTCGACAAGGCGATTGAGCGGATAGTCGAGATTGATCCAGATCTGGTTATTTCGACCGGAGATATGGTTGCGGGACAGCGCATTCCCAACTTGTCCGACAAACAGGTCAGGGAAATGTGGAAAGCGTTTCATGAGGCGGTATCAGATCCTTTAACGGCTGCCGGAATTCCGTTTGCGGTCACGCCGGGAAACCATGACGCCTCCGCTTACCGAGGGTTCGAGCGTGAAAGAAAAATATACGCAGAGGAATGGACGCCGAGAAAGCCAGACGTCGACTTCCTGGTTTCAGATGACTACCCGTTCTTCTACGCATTTGAGATGCAAGGCATTACGTTTGCGTCTCTGGATGCTACGACCCTAGGGCCGCTGTCCGGCGATCAGCAGGACCGACTTGTGGAACTGGGTACAAGTGGAGACCCGATTGTCACTTTCAGTCACCTCCCACTTTGGCCCTTCGCGATCAAGCGTGAACGCGAAATCATCGGTGACCCAACACTTGAAAAAATCTATTTGGAAAGCGGTGTGGTTCTGCATCTGTCAGGCCACCATCATGCCTTCTATCCGGGTTGGAAAGATGGTGTTACTTACGTCTCCCAAGCTTGTTTGGGAGGTGGCCCGCGACGGCTTATCGGATCAAAAGCCAGATCACCTCACAGCTTCACTCATGTTACGTTCCAGCCAAACGGAAAATTTGGGATAGCAGTATATCGAGGACCTGACTTCGAAAGGTCGGTAAATTTCAAGTCGCTTCCGGAAGAGATCAGATCCCCGAATGCAGTGTTGAAACGTTTGGACCTTGTGAAATGACTATAGGTTGAGTTTCAGCTCAACTTTATCAGGGACCAGATCGTTTATCATCTCTTCTATCCGGGCTTCTGAAAGCCCTCCCGAGGTGATGAAAAGCAATGAGACGCGAGACTTTCCGGGGACGTGGTGTTTTCTGACCAGCTTCCAGCCAGCGTCTGCGGCCATGGCTTCAATGTCCCCGCTGACTTTCAATGAGTGCTCTTCGTTTGAAGCCTTGAGCGAAATTTCCACGCCCTTGTTTCGCCCACCGAGCCAAATGAAACACCAACATACAACCGCCACCAGTGTGGCCATCAAGGGTAAGCCCAGCCCTACCGCCAGCCCAAGCACGGTGACTATAATCATTTCCACCGTGTCGACCGGGTCATCCATATTTGATCGGAACCTTAACAGAGCTCCTATTCCAAAAATCACGAACCCGATCATCGATCCGTGCTGTACGACCAGAAACCCAACCGCCATGCCGACAAGCGCATAAAGGAAGAACAGTCGCGGCATGACGATATCGCTGACACTTCTACGGGCTTT
>NZ_JBXWNK010000029.1:0-2984 GCF_059610325.1 Ruegeria sp. YTSA064 | reverse complement strand
GCTGTCAGGCCTTCGGGTTCTGGCAGGCCATTCGCCCGGCACGCGGCGGTCAGCGTATTGGCCAGCAGGCAGGCGATCGTCATCGGGCCTACGCCACCGGGTACCGGAGTGATTGCACCTGCGCGCTCAGCCGCGCTGGCATAGTCCACATCGCCGACCAGCTTGTTCTTGCCGTCACGTTCGATCCGGTTGATGCCCACGTCGATTACGGTCGCGCCTTCCTTGATCCAGTCACCCGGCACCATCTCGGGGCGGCCTACGGCGGCGACGACGATGTCGGCGCGGCGTACCACGTCGGGCAGGTCCTTGGTGCGGCTATGCGCGATGGTCACGGTGCAGCTGTCGCCCAGCAGCAGCTGCGCCATCGGCTTGCCCACAATATTCGAGCGGCCAATTACAACAGCATCCATGCCCGATAGAGAGCCATGGTGGTCGCGCAGCATCATCAGGCAGCCCAGCGGCGTGCAGGGCACCATCGATTTCTGGCCCGTACCCAGCAGGCCGACATTCGAGATATGGAACCCATCTACATCTTTCGCCGGATCAATCGAGTTGATCACCAGGTCTTCGTTCAGGTGCTTGGGCAGCGGCAGCTGCACCAGAATACCGTGTACGGCAGGATCGTTGTTCAGCTTGTCGATCAGCGCCAGAAGGTCTTCTTCGGAGGTGTCTGCATCCAGCTTGTGCTCGTATGAGTTCATACCGACTTCAACGGTCATTTTTCCCTTCGAGCGGACATAGACCTGACTGGCCGGATCCTCGCCCACCAGAACCACCGCCAGACCCGGTGTGATGCCGTTTTCTTCCTTCAGTTTCGCAACCTGGTCAGCCACCTGCGCGCGCACTTTGGCGGCAAAGGCCTTACCGTCGATGACTTGAGCTACCATCCTTTGATCCCTTCTTTCAAAAAACGGATCGGGCGCACAAAGCGCCCGGTCATTCAGTCGGGGCCGAGCACGCGTTCTTCGCGCGCAATCGACCAATCAATCAAGGTGCGCCATAGTTTTTCGGCAAGGTCAGGATCCATACCCAGCTCGTCCGAATTCATACGCACTTTTTGCACCACATCCTCGACACGCTCCGGAATACGTGCAGGCAAGCCCTCGCCCGGCTTCAGCGCGGATGCGCGGTCGATGTAACCTGCACGCGCCACCAACATCTCGATCAGCTGCCGATCCAGCTTGTCGATCTGAACCCGCAACTCCCGCATTGAGTGGCAGTCTTTTGGAGGTGTCAGAGTGGGCATGTTTGTCTCCTCATGGCCCGGGAATTCCCCGGACCACGAGATGTCTTATTCGGCGGCTTAGAACAAGCCCTCGATCTCACCTGCGTCGTTAAGGCAGATGGTTTCCGCGGCCGGCTTGCGGGGCAGACCGGGCATGGTCATGATCTCACCACAGACAACCACGATGAAACCGGCACCGGCGGACAGGCGGACCTCACGCACCGGAACCGAGTGGCCGGTGGGCGCGCCGCGCAGGGTCGGGTCGGTCGAGAACGAATACTGGGTTTTCGCCATGCAGACCGGCAGATTGCCATAGCCTGCCTCTTCCCATTCTTTCAGCTGGTTACGGATCTTGTTGTCGGCCAGAACCTCATCCGCGCGATAGATACGCTTGGCGATGGTTTCGATCTTCTCGAACAGTGGCATGTCGTCAGGGTAGATCGGCGCGAAGTTGGCGCTGCCGCCTTCGACGATCTCGACAACCTTCTCGGCCAGCGGCGCAGAGCCTTCCGAGCCCAGCTCCCAGTGGCGCGACAAAACCGCCTCGACGCCATGTTCGCCGCAATAGTCGCTGACCGCCTGTACTTCCGCATCGGTGTCAGTGACAAAGTGGTTGATGGCGACAACAACCGGCACACCGAAGGATTTCACGTTTTCGATGTGACGGCCGAGGTTGGCACAGCCCGATTTCACAGCGTCAACGTTTTCCGCACCCAGATCGGCCTTGGCAACGCCGCCGTTCATCTTCATTGCGCGCACGGTGGCGACCAGAACAACAGCCGACGGAGCAATGCCCGCCTTGCGGCACTTGATGTTCATGAACTTCTCGGCACCCAGGTCAGCACCAAAGCCCGCTTCAGTAACGACATAGTCAGCCACTTTCAGAGCGGTCTTGGTGGCGATGACCGAGTTACAGCCATGCGCGATGTTTGCGAACGGCCCACCGTGAACAAAGGCCGGGTTGTTTTCCAGCGTCTGCACCAGGTTCGGCTGCATCGCGTCTTTCAGCAGCACGGTCATTGCGCCTTCGGCCTTGATGTCGCGGCAGTAAACCGGGGTCTTGTCACGGCGGTAAGCTACGATGATGTCGCCCAGACGCTTTTCCAGATCCTTCAGGTCGTTTGCCAGACACAGGATCGCCATGACTTCTGAAGCCACGGTAATGTCAAAGCCAGCTTCGCGCGGGAAGCCGTTCGACACGCCGCCCAGAGACGCCGTGATCTGGCGCAGAGCGCGGTCATTCATGTCGACCACACGGCGCCATGCGACGCGGCGGGTGTCGATCTCGCACTCGTTGCCCCAATAGATGTGGTTGTCGATCATTGCCGACAGCAGCGAGTGGGCCGAAGTAATCGCGTGGAAGTCACCGGTGAAGTGCAGGTTCATCTCTTCCATCGGAACAACCTGCGCGTAACCGCCACCTGCGGCACCGCCCTTCATGCCAAAGTTCGGGCCAAGCGAGGCTTCACGGATACAGATCATCGCGTTCTTGCCGATGCGGTTCAGGCCATCGCCCAGACCAACTGTAGTGGTCGTCTTGCCTTCACCCGCAGGGGTCGGGTTGATCGCCGTGACCAGGATCAGCTTGCCATCTTCGCGGTCCTGAACCGAATTGATGAAATCCTGACTGACTTTCGCCTTGTCGTGGCCGTAGGGCAGCAGATCATCACTGGAAATGCCCAGCTTGGCACCGATCTCCTGAATCGGCTTCTTGTTTGCCTCACGGGCAATCTCAATATCGGATTTATAGCTCATTGGG
>NZ_JBXWNK010000028.1:0-4429 GCF_059610325.1 Ruegeria sp. YTSA064 | reverse complement strand
TTACTCTGCGGCTTCTTCGTATTCTGACATTGGAGGGCATGTGCAGATGAGGTTTCGGTCTCCGTATGCGTTGTCGACGCGGTTGACGGGGGACCAGTATTTGTCGACGCCCATGGAGCCCGGAGGGAAGCAGGCCTGTTCGCGGGTATAGGGGCGGTCCCAGCTGCCCACCAGATCGCGCACCGTGTGTGGGGCGTTTTTCAGCGGGTTGTTTTCCGCGTCGATCTTGCCGTCGATGATGTCCTGTGCTTCCGCCCGGATCGACAGCATGGCGTCGCAGAAGCGGTCCAGCTCATCCATGGGTTCTGATTCCGTGGGCTCTACCATCAAGGTGCCGGCCACCGGCCAGGACATGGTCGGAGCATGGAAGCCGGAATCGACCAGACGTTTGGCAATGTCATCGACGCTGACATGCGCCGCCTCGTCCAAGGGTCGGGTGTCGAGGATGCACTCATGCGCCACCCGGCCGGTCTCGGACGTGTAGAGGATCGGATAGGCATCCTTGAGCCGCGCCGCGATGTAGTTGGCGTTCAGGATTGCCACTTTCGTGGCCTGGGTCAGACCCGCGCCGCCCATCAGCAGCACATAGGCCCAGCTGACCGGCAGAATGGACGGAGAGCCAAACGGTGCCGCCGAGACCGGACCCACGGCGGTGCCGTATTCCGGGTGGCCGGGCAGGTGCTCGGTCAGGTGCGCCTTGACGCCGATCGGGCCCATGCCGGGGCCACCGCCGCCATGCGGGATGCAGAAGGTCTTGTGCAGGTTCAGGTGGCTGACATCGCCACCCACATCGCCGGGACGGGCCAGGCCAACCATGGCGTTCATGTTGGCGCCGTCGATATAGACCTGACCGCCGTGATCATGGGTGATCTGGCAGACCTCCTGCACGGTGGTCTCGAACACGCCATGGGTGGACGGATAGGTGATCATGCAGGCGGCCAGATGATCCGAGTGCTTTTCCGCCTTGGCGCGGAAGTCGTTCAGGTCAATGTTGCCCTTGTCATCCGCCTGCACCGGCACAACCTGCCAGCCCACCATCTGGGCCGAGGCCGGGTTGGTGCCATGCGCCGAGGTTGGGATCAGGCAGACATTGCGCTGCCCTTCGCCCCGGGCGAAGTGATAGTTGCGGATGGTCAGAAGGCCCGCGTACTCACCCTGCGCGCCCGAGTTGGGCTGCTGCGAGATCGCGTCATAGCCGGTGATCTGGCACAGCTTGTCGTTCAGATCGTCGATCATCTCGTGATAGCCCTGCGCCTGATCTTGCGGCACAAACGGGTGCAGATTGCCGAACTCAGGCCAGGTGACCGGGATCATCTCGATCGTGGCGTTCAGCTTCATGGTGCAGGAGCCCAGTGGGATCATCGCCCGGTCCAGCGCCAGGTCGCGGTCGGCCAGACGGCGCATATAGCGGGTGATCTCGGCCTCGGCCCGGTTCTTGTGGAAGATCGGATGGGTCAGGTATTCGCTTTCGCGCAGCGCGTAATCCGGCAGGCGGTACTGCTTATTCGAGCTGTCATCCTTGCGATCGATGCCAAAGGCCCCCCAGACCGCCTCGATGGTCTCGGGGCGGGTCTGTTCGTCCAGGCTGATGCCCACTTTCGTGTCGCCCACTTTACGCAGGTTGACGCCGCGGGCCACTGCGGCCTCCATCACGACGTTCTGCAGATGGCCAACCTCGACCGTGATGGTGTCGAAGAATACCTCGGGTTCAACCGAGAAGCCCGCCTCTTCCAGACCGGCAGCCATGCGCGAGGTCTTGCGGTGCACCGATTGCGCGATGGCCTTGATGCCATCGGGACCGTGATACACCGCATACATCGAGGCAATCACCGCCAGCAGCGCCTGCGCAGTGCAAACGTTCGAGTTGGCTTTCTCGCGGCGGATATGCTGTTCGCGGGTCTGCAGCGCCAGGCGATAGGCCTTGTTGCCGCGGCTGTCGATGCTGACACCGATGATCCGGCCCGGCATCGAGCGCTTCAGCTTGTCGGTGGTCGCCATGTAAGCAGCATGGGGCCCGCCATAGCCCATCGGAACGCCAAAGCGCTGGGTCGAGCCGATGGCGATATCCGCGCCCATCTCACCAGGTGACTTCAGCAGCGCCAGCGACAGGATATCGGCGGCGACAATTGCGATGGCCTTGTGTTCATGCAGAGCGGCGATTTCTTTGGTGAAGTCACGCACATGGCCGTGGGTGCCGGGATACTGGAAGATCGCACCGAAGACGGCGCCTGCGTCCAGCGTGTCCGGATCAGCCACCTGCACCTCGATGCCCAGAGGCTCGGCGCGGGTTTTAATGACCGCGATGGTCTGCGGGTGGCAGTTCTTGTCGACAAAGAAGGCTGCATTGTTGGCCTTGGACCGGCCACCGCGCTTGGCCATGGCCATCGCTTCCGCCGCAGCTGTGGCTTCGTCCAGCAGGGATGCGTTGGCCACATCGAGCCCGGTCAGATCGCTGACCATGGTCTGGAAGTTCAGCAGAGCTTCAAGGCGGCCCTGGCTGATCTCGGGCTGATAGGGCGTATAGGCCGTGTACCAGGCCGGGTTTTCCAGGATGTTGCGCAGGATCGGCGCCGGCGTGGTGGTGCCGTAATAACCCTGACCGATCAGCGAGGTCAGAACCTTGTTCTTGCTCGCCACCTCTTTCATGTGGAACAGAGCGTCGCGTTCTGTCATCGCCGGGCCCCAGTCCAGCGGCTCTTTCTGCCGGATCGCAGGGGGGACGGTGGCGTCGATCAGCTGGTCCAGTGTCTTGAAGCCGATCACCTTGAGCATGTCGCGCATCTCGGTCGGGCTGGGCCCGATATGGCGGCGGTTGGCGAAGTCATAGGCTTCGTAATCGGTCAGTTTGAAGGCCATGTGTGCGCTCCTCAAGGATAGGTCAGACCCGGCGGAGACTGCGGGAGCCTCCGGCGGGAGTATTTTTAGCCAGATGAAGGGGCGGACCCGTGCGAGGACCCGCCATTTGGATTTATCCGATGAAGGCCTTGTAGCCGGCCTCATCCATCAGATCTTCGAGCTGCGCGGCATCCGCGATCTTAATCTTGTAGATCCAGGCTTCGCCTTCGGGGTCGTCATTCAGAGAACCGGGATTGTCGGCCAGCGCCTCGTTCACCTCTGTGATCTCGCCATCGACCGGCGCATAAAGCTCGGACGCGGCCTTGACGGATTCAATCACGCCGATCTCGCCGCCTTTTTCGAACTCGTCGCCTGCTTCCTGCTGTTCCACGAACACCACGTCGCCCAACTGCTCGGCGGCGTGTTTAGTGATGCCCAGCGTGGCGGTGTCGCCCTCAACAGCCAGCCATTCATGTTCTTCGGAATAATAGGTTGCCATGTCTCTCTCTCCTGACTTCAACGCTTGTAATTCTGGGTGACAAAGGGCAGCGCCACGATCTGCGCCGGTTGCGGTTTGCCCCGGATGATCAGGTTCACCGTCTCGCCCGGCTCGGTATGACCTGCCGCGACATAGCCCATCGCCACCGGTCCACCCACGGTGGGGCCAAACACGCCCGAGGTGATCTGGCCGATTGTATTGCCATTGCTGCACTGGATCTCAACGCCCTGACGCGCCGGTGCGCGGCCTTCGGGCTTGATGCCCACCAGCTTTTTGGCGGGACCTTCGGTCAGTTCCTTCTGCACACGGTCTGCGCCCGGGAAACCGCCCTCTTCCTTGCGGCGCTTCTGGATCGCCCAAGCCAGGGAGGCCTCGATCGGCGAAGTGCTCTGGTCGATGTCATTGCCATAAAGGCACAGGCCCGCTTCCAGCCGCAGGCTGTCGCGCGCGCCCAGACCGGCCGCCGCGCAATCTTCATGCGCCAGGAAGGCCTTGGTGATCTCTATCGCCTTGTCCTCGGGGATCGAGATCTCGTACCCGTCCTCGCCGGTATAGCCCAGCCGCGAGATGCGGCATTCGACACCGTTGATATCGGCCACCGTGGTTTCCATGAACTTCAGATCCCGCGCCGCAGGGCAGAGCTCGCCCACAACGTTTTCCGCCGCAGGGCCCTGTACCGCCACCAGTGCCCGGTCGAAGATCTCGATCACTTCAACACCGTCGAGATGTTCGCGCATATGCGGAATGTCCTGATGCCGTAGCGCCGCGTTCACCACCACAAAGTAATGATCCCCCGCATTCGACACGATCAAATCGTCCATGATCCCGCCTTCTGCGTTCGTAAAGAACCCGTACCGCGCCTTGCCTTCCTTCAGCGTCGCATAAGCCTGCGGGCACAAAGCTTCCAGCTTCTCGCCCACATTCTCACCCTTCAGGATCACCTGACCCATATGGCTCACATCAAACACCGCCGCCTTCTCACGACACTGCTTATGCTCCCCCATAATCCCCAATGGATACTGAACAGGCATCTCCCACCCAGCAAAATCAACCAACTTACCACCCAACTCAACATGCAAAGCGTGAAGAGGCGTG
>NZ_JBXWNK010000027.1:2500-6025 GCF_059610325.1 Ruegeria sp. YTSA064 | reverse complement strand
TGGTTGCGGGAGCAGGATTTGAACCTGCGACCTTCAGGTTATGAGCCTGACGAGCTACCGGGCTGCTCCATCCCGCGACACTTAGCGTTGGTCTACCGCCTATTCGGCTACTTGAGACCGGGTAGTGTTCTTTTCATCGTGTTAGAGAGATATGGGGATTTTACTAGGTTTGGCGGTGACCTACTCTCCCGGGGCTTAAGCCCAAGTACCATTGGCGCGGCAGTGCTTAACTTCCGGGTTCGGGATGGGACCGGGTGTTTCACTTGCGCTATGACCACCAAACCGAGGAAAATCCCCGTCGCTCTTTTTGCAGTGCAAAAAGGCGACGCGCGTTGCCGCACGGTTGTTATGTCACCCCTTACGGGGTTTCACATCAATCAACACCGTCGCTGTTTGCGTAGCAAAAGCGACGTAATTGTCCAACTCAAGGTCAGTGTATGCTTTTGGTGATTTGTCTTTCCATTACTGGATCAAATCAAGCCTATCGGGCGATTAGTACCGGTCAACTGAACGCATTACTGCGCTTACATCTCCGGCCTATTGACGTGGTGGTCTTCCACGGCCCTCAGGGAGACCTTGTTTTGAGGGGGGCTTCCCGCTTAGATGCCTTCAGCGGTTATCCTGTCCGATCATAGCTACCCAGCACTGCCGTTGGCACGACAACTGGTCCACCAGTGGATCGTTCACCCCGGTCCTCTCGTACTAGGGGCAACTCCTCTCAAGTCTCCTACACCCACGGCAGATAGGGACCGAACTGTCTCACGACGTTCTAAACCCAGCTCACGTACCTCTTTAAACGGCGAACAGCCGTACCCTTGGGACCTGCTCCAGCCCCAGGATGAGATGAGCCGACATCGAGGTGCCAAACACTGCCGTCGATATGGACTCTTGGGCAGTATCAGCCTGTTATCCCCGGCGTACCTTTTATCCGTTGAGCGATGGCCCTTCCACTCGGGACCACCGGATCACTATGGCCGTCTTTCGACTCTGCTCGACTTGTCAGTCTTGCAGTCAGGCTGGCTTCTGCCATTGCACTCAACGAGCGATTTCCGACCGCTCTGAGCCAACCTTCGCGCGCCTCCGTTACGCTTTAGGAGGCGACCGCCCCAGTCAAACTACCCGCCACGCAGGGTCCCGGATCCGGATAACGGACCGCGGTTAGACATCAAGAGTGCGAAGGGTGGTATCTCAAGGGAGGCTCCACGGATACTTGCGTTTCCGCTTCAAAGCCTACCACCTATCCTGCACATCACAATCCTGATGCCAGTGCGAAGCTGTAGTAAAGGTGCACGGGGTCTTTCCGTCTAACCGCGGGAAGCCTGCATCTTGACAGGCAATTCAATTTCGCTGAGTCGATGTTGGAGACAGCGGGGAAGTCGTTACGCCATTCGTGCAGGTCGGAACTTACCCGACAAGGAATTTCGCTACCTTAGGACCGTTATAGTTACGGCCGCCGTTTACCTGGGCTTCAATTCAAGGCTCTCACCTCTCCTTTTAACCTTCAGGCACCGGGCAGGCGTCAGACCCTATACGTCGTCTTGCGACTTCGCAGAGCCCTGTGTTTTTAATAAACAGTCGCCACCCCCTGGTTTGTGCCCCCAGCCCCTAGTTGCCTAGGAACCGGGCCTCCTTCTCGCGAACTTACGGAGGTATTTTGCCGAGTTCCTTCAACATCGTTCTCTCAAGCGCCTTGGTATGCTCTACCAGTCCACCTGTGTCGGTTTAGGGTACGGTCTGATGGAGGGCTATTTCCAGGAACCACTCAGCAGCCCAATCAATCCGATAAGATTGAACTACACCTGTGATCCGTCACATCCTCCTGGCCTAGGAATATTAACCTAGTTCCCATCGCCTACGCCTTTCGGCCTCGGCTTAGGGGCCGGCTTACCCTGCTCAGATTAGCTTTAAGCAGGAACCCTTGGACTTTCGGCGAGAGTGTCTCTCACACTCTTTGTCGCTACTCATGTCATCATTCTCACTAGTGATCTCTCCACCGGATGGCTCACGCCCCGGCTTCATCGAAAGCTCCAAATATCCTCCAAGGCGTTCCGAAGAACGCTAAAGAGGATAGGAACTATGTCACACTACGCTCTGCTACCGATGCTTACGCATCCCTAGACTTCGGCTCATGGCTTGAGCCCCGTTACATCTTCGCCGCAGGACAACTTATTTAGACCAGTGAGCTGTTACGCTATCTTTAAAGGATGGCTGCTTCTAAGCCAACCTCCTGGTTGTTTTGGTCGTCCCACCTGCTTTCCCACTTAGCCATGAATTGGGGGCCTTAGTCGTAGGTCAGGGTTGTTTCCCTCTCCACTACGGACGTTAGCATCCGCAGTGTGTCTGCCATCTAGTACTCCCGGGTATTCGGAGTTTGGTTAGGATCAGTAAGCCTGTGGGGCCCCATTACCCATCCAGTGCTCTACCCCCCGGGGTATTCGGATGACGCTCTACCTAAATAGATTTCGCAGAGAACCAGCTATCTCCGAGTTTGATTGGCCTTTCACCCCTAGGCACAGCTCATCCCGATCCTTTTCAACGGATGTGGGTTCGGTCCTCCAGTAAGTGTTACCTTACCTTCAACCTGGCCATGCCTAGATCACTCGGTTTCGGGTCTGATCCCACGAACTCATTCGCCCTATTAAGACTCGCTTTCGCTACGCCTACACCTAACGGCTTAAGCTTGCTCGTGAGACCAAGTCGATGACCCATTATACAAAAGGTACGCCGTCAGCTCGCAAGGAGCCTCCGACTGATTGTAGGCGTTCGGTTTCAGGTACTGTTTCACTCCCCTCGTCGGGGTGCTTTTCACCTTTCCCTCACGGTACTGGTTCGCTATCGGTCAGCAAGGAGTACTTAGCCTTCGAAGGTGGTCCTCCGATCTTCAGACAGAATTTCACGTGTTCCGCCCTACTTAATACGTCCATCAAAGCTTCCTATACGGGGCTGTCACCCGCTATGGCCATGCTTCCCAACATGTTCTAGTCACTTATCTGGCTCGGCTGGTCCCCGTTCGCTCGCCGCTACTAGGGGAGTATCAATTGATTTCCTTTCCTCCGGGTACTTAGATGTTTCAGTTCCCCGGGTTTGCTCTTAAAACCCTATGTATTCAGGTCTTAAGTACCTGTTTAAACCCCATATTGAGTATCAAAGATAACAATATGAAGCTTTCAGGTGGGTTGCCCCATTCAGAGATCCATGGATCAAAGCTTATTCTCAGCTCCCCATGGCTTATCGCAGAGTATCACGTCTTTCATCGCCTCTTGCTGCCAAGGCATTCACCAAACGCCCTTCTCGCGCTTGATTTGATCCAGAAAAAGAAAGACTTGATATTGGCACTACCGCCTATTCGGCTACTTGAGTGCGTTTGACCGCACACAACCAAAGCTGCGCTAGTAATCAAATCGATCGAGACCGCCCAGCTGGTAACTAAAGGCAGTCATTCTTCTGAACCAAAAACATACATTTCCCGCCCCCGCCACTTGGACGAGGACAATTGAGCAACCCCATATGGTCTCCCAGCCGTGC
>NZ_JBXWNK010000026.1:0-9369 GCF_059610325.1 Ruegeria sp. YTSA064 | reverse complement strand
CTTCCCGGGAGTGGCCGCCCTCTCGATCTGCGAAGCACTGCTGCTGGCTATGAACGATAACAAAGTCCTGCCTGAACACGAGATCGTGGGTATCCTGCGCGATGCGGCAAAGACACATGAGAACGCGGCTGGCACTGACAACGAGATAGAGGCGCACCTGGCCGTGGCGGCTCTGATCAACCGGATCATTGCTGGCGGGAACTCCGTTCGGAGGCCGCCGGGATGACATGCTCAATTGCACCGGGTTGGACATTGCCTATGCCGTTTTCGTCCAACTCGTACAAGGCACAGGGCCAACAGCCCGGTCATCAAGACATGCCAGTTGGCACATGCCACCAAGACGGCAGCGTCCAAACTGACATGTTGAAAGCCGGATCTGCCTCGACCGCGCGGCAAGCGCGGGTCCAGCCAGGTCCCTTGCCCGTCACGGGTGGGGCACCCGGCGCGGGATACCCCTCCGGTGTAACCGGTCCGAGACAGGAAGAGGCGCAGCTGACCGCATCAGACTGGACACGAACCCTGATGAAGTACCGGCAGCCAATCCCCTCCCGCAGCATTTTCGAACTGACGGTCACGCTCGTGCCTTTCGTGGCAATATGGGCGGTTGCCTGGTGGGTGCTCTCGATCAGCACCGTGTTGGCACTGGCTCTCGCGTTGGCGAATGCAGCCTTCCTGCTCCGGCTGTTCATAATCCAGCACGACTGCGGACATGGTTCCCTGTTCCGCGACCGGCGTCTGTGCGATTGGATCGGTCGCGTGATCGGCGTTATCACGCTGACGCCCTATGACGTCTGGCGCAAGACCCACGCGATCCACCACGCCACGAGCGGAAACCTGGACCGGCGGGGCATCGGAGACCTGCCGGTG
The DNA here is from genome assembly GCF_059610325.1 of Ruegeria sp. YTSA064. Taxonomy (NCBI): domain Bacteria; kingdom Pseudomonadati; phylum Pseudomonadota; class Alphaproteobacteria; order Rhodobacterales; family Roseobacteraceae; genus Ruegeria; species Ruegeria sp. YTSA064. Next base: position 8,502 of record NZ_JBXWNK010000026.1, on the reverse strand, counting down.
CTGACAGTCAGAGAGTACCGCGGGAAGGGATGGCCCGGCCGTACGCTTTACCGCCTGTTACGCCATCCGGTTTTCCTGTTCGGGGTGGTGCCGTTTTACACGTTCTTTCTGCACAACCGGCTGCCCGTCCATCTGATGCGGTCCGGCTGGCGCTACTGGTTGAGTGCGATGGCGACAAACGCTGCCATAGGCCTCACTCTGACAGTGATTGTCTTGCTGGGCGGGTGGGAAGTACTGCTGTTCGTCTTCCTGCCGACGATGCTTCTGGCCGCAATAGCCGGCATGTGGTTTTTCTACATGCAGCATCAGTTTGAGAAAACCAGCTGGCGGCACGAGGAAGACTGGAACATCCGGGACGCGTCCCTTCACGGCAGTTCGCACTACGCTCTGCCAGGCATCCTGCGCTGGATCACCGGGAACATCGGAGTCCACCATGTGCATCATCTGGCCAGCCGCATCCCCTTTTACCGTTTGCACGACGTAGTCAAGGATCACGACGCCCTGGCGCAGACCAGACGCATTACGCTTTGGGAAAGCTTCCGCTGCGCGCGACTGCACCTTTGGGATGAGAAAAGCCGCAGATTGCTATCGTTTGCAGAGGCCCGGGCACTTCCCGTCTGAGCCTTGCGAAATATTGCCACTGGTCAGTGAATTGGCGCGTTGGATAGGAAACTGGGGGCACCTAAATAGGACATTTGTCGTTCCACGGACGGCCACGTCTGTGCCAGTTGGGTTTCTTTCTGAGCCAGTATTGTCGGGACAATTGGGCTGATTACTCAGTTGTCGCTCTAATCAGGAAGGTGGATGCTGTGACCGCCATATCGTCAGCGGCAAAGGTATGAATGAAGGAGGGCGGACTGATTGATCTCATCGCCGACTATGAACCCTATCTTGCGCTCGCAGTTGTCGTCCTTCTGTTCGCAGCATTTCTTTCCGAGCGCTTCGAACCGGACGTAACCGCTGCGGGGGCCGCCGCGCTGTTTGTCGTCTTGGGGTTTGTCCCCACGAATGAAGTTTTGGCAGCGTTTTCGAACCCTGCACCCATAACGATCGCTGCGATGTTCGTGATCAGCGGCGCGCTGGTCCGAACCGGGCTTCTCGACGCACTTGCGAACAAGGTTGTCGCCGCAGGGAGCAAGCGCCCGGTCGCCGGTATAGCGGCGTTTCTCATCGCGACGCTAGTCGCCTCGGGTCTGATTAACAACACTCCGGTCGTCATCGTCCTCATACCGGTGGCCATTCGTTTGGCGCAGAGCCTGGGCTTTGCTGCGACACGCCTGTTGATTCCGCTATCCTACATGTCCGTCCTGGGCGGGACGTGTACTCTGATCGGCACGTCGACCAACCTTCTGGTGGACGGCGTTTCCCAGGCGTCTGGCTTGGAACCGTTTTCAATTTTCGAGATCACACCGGTCGGTCTGGTGGCCGCGGCCACAGGCGGTGTGGCGCTCCTCCTGCTTGGACCTGTCCTGCTGCCGGACCGAAAGGATATTGCGGAACAGGGCGGCGACGATGAAGCGACTTTTTTGACCGAGGTACGCCCGCGAGAGGACTACCCGAATATTGGTCGAACGATTGATGAAATCGCCACCCTCAGCCGAAGAGGTATTGAAATCGTCGGCATCCGTGCGCGTTCTGGAGTCAAGAGACAGGGTTTGGGTGAACACATACTCGAACCGGGCGACAGGATCATTGCCAAGGTTGCGACATCAGAACTGCTCACCCTCAGGAAAATTGAAGGGATCGAAGTCGGGTTGCGCCAGGGGCCAGCGGCCGAAAACACCTCGGAGCTGATCGTCGCCGAAGCTATCGTGACGCTTTCACGCCGAAGCCGCGGAGTGCGCATTGCCCAGCTTGCCATGGGGCACCGATACGGCATGCGTGTTCTTGGTGCCCACCGACATGGGGAAGTGCTTGGACCCGACCTGTCGACGGCGCTATTGCGCCCCGCCGATACGCTGCTTTTGGAAGGAACGCCTGAAGGCTTTGCCCGAATGACCGAGGCGGGCGATCTTGCCGCGATCACGGATGCCGGGGGGCGCGCCTTCCGCCGCGGGAAAGCGCCGCTGGCTCTGTTCGCGCTTTTCGCGGTTGTGGCGCTCGCCGCAGCCGGGTTCGCCGAGATCAGCGTGCTTGCCCTTGTCGCGGTCGCTGCCATCCTCGTGCTCCGGTGCATCGACAGCGGCGAAGCCTGGGCGTCCATCGACGCCAGCGTCCTTGTGCTGATCTTTTCCATGCTAATCGTCGGCAGCGGTATGCAGAATGCAGGAGCAGTCAACCTGATCGTGGAGACATTGGTGCCGACTCTCGTAGAGTTGCCCCTAATTGTCACGCTCGCTGTGATCTACATACTGTCTTCGGCGCTCACCGAGGCGGTTACCAACAACGCCGTAGCCGTCGTCGTTACACCTCTCGCGATCGGTGTTGCGGAACAACTCGGTGTCGACGCCAAGCCGTTCGTCGTCGCTGTGATGTTTGGCGCAAGTGCAAGTTTCGCCACTCCGGTCGGCTATCAGACCAACACGTTGGTATATGGCGCAGGGAACTACAGGTTTTCCGACTTCCTGAGGATCGGCGTTCCGATGAATCTTATCGTCGGCGCAGCCGTGGTCGGGGTGATCCCGGTATTCTTCCCATTCTAGGGTACCCGGCCTTGTTCTGCGGTGCTTGTGGCGCTTTTTGTGCGCGCTGCGTGAATTGTCAGCAGGAGCAGCATGAGGATCCCGGCCGTTGCGGCAATAGCTGATCCTGAGAGAATTCCAAGCTTTGCGGCGTTCAGCGTCGCCGGATCGAAGGCCAAGCCCGCTATGAACAGCGACATCGTGAAACCGATACCAGTTAGAAACGAGCCGGCCAGAATTAACGGCCCCGACAAGCCCGGCGCTAACACTGCCAGGCCTGATCGGACAGCTAGCCAGCTGAACCCGAAGACGCCGATCGGTTTTCCTAGCACCAGACCGACAATTATCGCCAAGGAGACCGGTTGTTCGAAATCGGCACCCTGAACCGTGATGCCGGCATTTGCCAGCGCGAAAATCGGCATGATTGCAAAGCCGACCCAAGGGTGCAGCATTGTCTCGAGCCGTTCGACTGGCGAGAGTGCCTCCGTGACCGCTCTGCTTGCTTGACGCAGGTTATGGCGGGTTGCGGTATCTCCCTGCTGCCGATCGCCGGCCGGAACGGCGCGTAGGCGTCCAAGGATTGCATGCAGCCGGGCATCGCTTACCCAGATGCGCGTCGGCGTCATAAGGCCCAGAATGACCCCTGCGATGGTCGCATGAACGCCGGAGGCATCGATGCATAGCCAGACTGCCGCACCGAGAAGAAAATAAACCGGGACACTTCTGATCCCGACGCGCGAGGCGCCTGCGACGACACCAATTCCCAGCAGACCCAAACCGAGCGCCGACCAGTTCAACGCTTCCCCGTAACCGAAGGCGACGACGAGAATTGCGCCGACATCGTCAAAAATGGCCAGAGAAAGAAGGAACAGACGCAAGGTGGACGGGATCCGCCTTCCGAAAAGCGCCAGGCATCCAATCACGAACGCCGTATCGGTTGCCATCACGGTTCCCCAGCCGTGCGCCCCGGGCTGCCCGGACATCAACAAATGATAGAACGCGACCGGCACCACCATGCCGCCCAAAGCGCCCGCGAACGGCAGGGCGGCCTGTCGCGGGTTTTGCAATTCGCCCAGTACGATCTCGCGCTTGAGCTCCAGAGAAAGCACGAAAAAGAAGAGGGTCATCAGCCCGTCGTTGATCCAGTGTCGCAGCGAGCGGGTGAAATCGAACGAACCGAATGTCAGGCCAACAGGGGTCTTCCAGAAGCCCAGGAAGCCTTCTTGCCAAGGCGAGTTTGCCAGCGCCAAAGCCAGCAGAACAGCCAGGAACAGGAGCCCACTCGCGGCCGCTTGGATCTCTAGGAAGCGTGCGAAGGGTTTTGTTATTCTATCGGCGGACTCTTGGGGCAGGCTTTGATGATTGTCTATCATGGGACAACTACGCCAATTCGGGTGAAAAGAGACTACGCCATTGAAGCGTGGACGCAATGACCACGTGGATCAATGTCTGGCTATGCAGGAGCCATCCACGCAGGATATTCACCAGCAGGTTTTTCAGTTTCTGAGAAACGGACAATGCGGAAACGGTTGATTAGGCTTCACAAATTAAGGAACAGGTTAGCATCCGGCATTCATGAAGCCCCGGAGTTGGTTCTTTGTCATTTCCCCGGGGACCGGCTCCGAACAATAGCTGGATCGTCACCAGAAGTCGTTTGTCAGGCTTCGGTGCTTCGGCTCTTTCCTTGAGCCAGCTGTGACTTTCCAAAGTTGAGTCCGCTTCACTCAGAATTTTGAAACCAGCGGCCAATAGATGCGTGGACATTTCCTCGGGTGTCGCGAGATGACTGATCGAAGGTTCTGAAGCCTAAGGTGCCGGATACAAAACTCACCGCCTTCTCCCTGCAAAATGTCATAAATTCTAAACCTTGCGCCGGGTTTGAGAAAACGTCGCGCCTCGGCATAGACCGTAGCCTTTTCCGGGACGTTCATAGCGACGTGAACTGGAAACGCACCATCGAAATGGTTGTCGGGAAAAGAAAGGTTTGTTGAATCACCCTGAAGGAACACGGTTTTGTCGCTCAAGTTAACCCCTTCCGAAATCTCGTTTGCCGCATCGTATAACTCTTGCGTCAAATCCATCTTCCTTGGCCGGTATCTTCGATCCGAAGACTTCCGCCGCGCGAAACACGAAGGGCTGGTTCAGACGTCTGTATCAGCAAGCGCCCGGTATACGGTCATTCTTGAAATCCCTAGTTCACGCGCGATCTGGGCTTTTGCGATGCCCTCGCTCGCCAATCGCCGGATTTCCTCATCATCTACGGATTTCCGCCGCCCCTTGTAGACACCCTTACCTTTGGCGGTGTCGATCCCAGCACGCTGACGGTCGCGGATAAACTTCAGCTCCATATCGGCGACCATACCGAGAACGGTGATGACCATGCGACCCATATCTCCGGCGGTGGTTACGTGCGGTTCAAGAACACGAAGTGATGCGCCCTTGGCGTCCAACTCATATACCAAGTTCAGCACGTCACGCGTGGAACGACCGAGGCGATCTAGGCGATGAACAACCAGCTCATCCCCTTCGCGCAGAAATTCCATCACTGTAGCCAATTCAGAACGGTCATCACGGGAAGCACCAGAGACTGTTTCGGATCGGACGATCTGACAGCCTGCTGCTCTCAGCGTGGCTTTCTGGATATCAAGATCCTGGCTTGATGAGCTGACGCGGGCATATCCAATCTTGGGCATAGCAAACTGTCACATTAGGGTGGTTCCCATTCTGATAATGTAACAATATGCTGTTGACTACTCATTTGTGACATCTTGGCGTGCCACATCACCCTGTCTCCTGCGGGTGTACCCTTTTGTGACGCACAGATCACGCGGCCATTGCCCCAAAGTCGATCCGCTTTTCCAAATCGACATCGAACCGACCATACGGATTGATGTGGGAATAGATCAATGGAGTGAGGCCGTGGTAATCCCGCTCGGACAGGCGAGTTGCCCATCCTGGTTCCGACAACACGGATTGCACCATGCGTGTGTTCACATAGACAAGGGATGCCTGAAGCAGATGCAAGGCATGGGCGGAGATTTCCTGATCGGCAATCCGGTTGCTGGAAATCTCGCCGCCTTTGCCAAAGAACACGAAGCCATTGGCGCTGTTCCAGTTCTCCACTACATTCAGTCCTTCATGAATCTCGCGGCGGAAATCTTCGGATCGTAGATACCTGCACAGAAAGATAGTCTTGATCGCCCGCCCCAGTTCAGCGAGTGCCTTGTATGTTGGATGCATCACATCGGCGCGTGCAAAGCGACGCAGGATGGCTTCCGGATCGGCCGTGCCATGCTGCATGGCCGAAGCGTATTTGACCATTTCATCGTACTGTCTTTCGATCTCGGCCCAGTCAACAGTGCCGGACAGGATCGGTAGCAGGTTGGGCAGTTGTCCCCGCATTGCGGAATTCGGTAAGGCCAGCTTTTGTCGGGCGATGGCCTTCAGACGTGGGGCCAATTCGAATCCAAGAAGATGACAGAAGGCGAAGCCGATGGCACTTTGGCCGTGGCTATCAACATACTGGCGCTGGATCTCCATGTCGGTGCAATGACGCAGAACCCCTTCGATCATCGCAGCCACTTCAGATGATGAGCAGCGTTTCAGCTGGGAATAAATACAGGTCGCCTGCCGTTCGACATGCCAATAGATCATGACACCGCGCCCGCCATAGCGGGCATGCCATTCGGTCATCAGGTTGCGATCCCAGGCTCCGAACTTGGTGGAATCTGCCGCGCAGGCGGTTCCCGCATTGCCCCAAACTGACGGATTGCGCACCGCCAACGTGGCATCTGCAACCTTGACCGCCGCTGCCCGAAGAGAAGCAGGATCGACATAGCGGCGTCGGATATGCAGCAACTCATCATAGCTGATTTCAGGCGTGCCAGCAGCTACACGTTTCAAACCGGGATTGGTGCCCAGGCCGTAGAGGCAAAGCAGCAGGCGTTGATCCCGGATATCACGCGGCAGTGCTTCCCGGCTGGCTGACGTTTCGAATGCTCCCAGAAAGCCTGTCTCCAGCGCTGTCTCTTTCAGCGTATCCAGCAGTCCGGTCATCGGCCACCGCCGACCAATCTCTGATTTAAGGCCGATCAACCCTTTTGGCTCTGGTGCCGGGGTGAAAGGTATAATGCTAATGCAGTTGTCACCAGACCAGCGCAGCCGCACCTTGTCACTATTGGGCAGCGAGCTGTTCAGTTGACGTAACTCATACTCCAACTGCTCCCGAACAGATCGCGAAAATTCCCGTGCATCCTGGGTGAGCTTCAGGCCAGCATAGTATACGTCGCGCTTCTCAGGAAAATCCTTCGGCAGATCATCGTCCGGGTTGCGATAACGATCAGCCCCTTCGACCAAGATCTCTTTTGACCTGATACGATCCCGCAACTGGGTCAGGACACAGAGTTCATAAGAAATAACATTCAGCCGCCCGCGTGTGTCGATCACGGTTTCCTGCCATTTACGCGGAATTGAGCCCTCGGGTGCCAGCGCAGCCGGGGCGTAACGCCGTCCTTCCTCATTCAGGCGGATTATCAGAACCAACGCATCCAGGATCGGTCGCCACGTCTCATTATTCGAGCGGAATTGTAAGACAGACAACAAGGACGGCAGCATTCGACGATAGTGGCTGGCATAGGAACCCCGCATTACAGTCTGAATCCGAACATTCAGTGTTCCCTTGGCCCTGTGTTCATCAATGATGGCTTTCAGCTTGGCCGCGCCCGCGATTGGAAAGATCACATCCGAGACTTTGCCGTTCGGGGCCATCATCGCCGCCGTCGCAATGTCCACCAGTAACCGTTCCTTGCCGTGAACCTTATCGATGTCAGCGGCAATTTTGCTGATCACCTTCCGTTTGGAGCGTGTGCCGATGCGATGAACAACGTCGATGAGCAGGTCTACAAGACCATCAATCAGCTGCGATCTGCGCGACATCAGATAGATCGCCAACAATCCCAGGCGCTTTTCCCGGCTATGCCGCCGCATCTCTGAGGCTGTTTCCCCCTCAACCCGGCGGGTCAATATCCTGATCCATGTGGGATCAACCTCGTTGACCAAATCGAACGGCAGATCAAGAGCATGAATAAAGGCCAGCCGGTCAGCTGCGTCGAGTACATTGTCCAGCGTGGCTGCGCCAACATCGTCTTTTAGGCTTTGAAAGCCATGATCGCCGCGTGGGTTGGCTAAGCTGGCTTCCAGTGCTGCAATGGTTTGCAATGACAACCGGCTGGATGCATGCTCCAGAAGTTCTTCCTGAAAACTATACTGCGCGGAACGCACCAAGCGTTCCATGATCTTCCGGGATGGAATGAACACTGATTGGCCCAAGGCCCATTGATAGCCGAATTGAACGAGATCTTCCGTGGAGGGCCCCAAAGTCGAAACCTGCGATGCAAGTGCTTCGCGCAGTTTGGCTCGATCCCGGTCATTGGCGCGGCGAATGCCGAGGAAGCGTAGAATCTCCAACCGGTGGCGGCGCGCCGTGTCACTACCGATGTCATAGTTCGACACATGCGCGACATCCTCACCAAGCTGTTCAGCGAGATAATCCAATGATTCCGATGGAAGGTCCTTCAGTCGCTTTGGGAAATACCCGAAGCGCCGAAAGTGCGCTAACTGGGCAGCCAACCCAATCCGCATTGCGTGCCGATAGCTGTTTATAAACTCAAGATCAGCGTAAGACAGACTCCAGACAGCCAGAAATTCTCGTTCCAATACAATACCCTCCAAACGAAAGGGCAAATTGGGTAAGGATCAAGATCTCGTCAAGCCGGACGGCGTTCCGCTATTGTTCTTCATAACGCCCAAATATGATGGAGTGGACGCCTCCTCACGGCATCGCTTTGTGCCAAGGTAGCGGTGTTGAACGTAGCTACAGAGG
>NZ_JBXWNK010000025.1:0-10847 GCF_059610325.1 Ruegeria sp. YTSA064 | reverse complement strand
GAACTCGACCGCATTTCCCCAAAATCACCACAAGATTCTGCTTGCGTTCCCGGAGGCGTCCACACATGCACGCTCGGGTCAGTTGGGCCAGGTAGCGAAGGTCGACTACGAGCCCACTTTGACCGGTGCCGCACTCTCTATGAGCGTCAGCTTTGGGTCGGGTTCTGATCTTGCCGCGTTGAGGCTTCTTCGAGACGTGTTTTGAGACGGTCGACAACATTTTGCGCTGTCGCAATATCATCTGGCGACAGGCCTTCCGAAAGTTCATTCACCCATGGGATTTGCCTCGCAATCGCGGCTTCGAACAACTCCTGCCCCTTTGGGGTCAGTACGACTAAGTGCGCCCGCTTATGGTGAGGGTTCGGCTGAAACTCCACCATGCCTTCTTTGCTCAATTCATTGATGATCCGTTGTACGCCCTGCCGGTGAACGCCCATCGTCCGTGCATGCCAGGCAACGGATTCCGGTCGATCAGAATAGGCGATGGCACCAAGAATCTGCCATCGAGCACTTGTTAAACCGAGTTCTGATACGAGGCGATCACCGGCAAGCTGCAATCGACCGTTCAACCGAAACACATCCAGTATCAAGGCTGTCACGGCTTTTCCTTCTTCGGTCCTTCGTTCATCCGGCATAACGACTCCTCATTTTATTTGACAACACGTTGTCATTGTGCTTGATGCTTCCTAAATATGACAACATGACACCAAATCAAAGCTACTTTCAAGGAGTACCGAAATGGTCAGTTTCAAACCTCTCGACCCAGAGTTTCCCATTGAACGGCAATTGAACATCGACGCTGGACCCGTCGTTCTCGTCAATCTCTTCACAGTCGACCCAATTGACCAAGTCGCCTTGGTAGAAGCTTGGAAGTGCGATGCCCAATGGATGAAGAAGCAACCGGGTTACATCAGCACCCAACTGCACAAAGCCGTTGGCGACGGCAGCATGTACCTGAACTACGCGGTCTGGGAGTCTGTTGCGGATTTCCACGCGGCGTTTTCAAACCCCGAGTTTCAGCAGCAGCTCAGCCATTATCCCTCAAGCGCTGTGACCGCCCCCCATCTGTTTGAGAAGGTTGCGGTGCCGAATTGCTGCACGGCCTGACGAAATCCTTTCCAAGAGCCAATTTGAGTGAACCGCTATGAAAACTAAGATTCACGCCATCGCAGGGGGCATCGGCTTTGTGATGATCCTCCTCTTCTGGACATCAACGGCCACCAGCGAACTCTTTGCGAGCCATGAAGCGGTCGCAACCGTCAAGGCATTGATCCTGAAAGGCATGTTCATCCTCATCCCGGCAATGGCGATTGCTGGCGGATCGGGCATGGCAATGGGCCGGAAACGCAAGGATGCGCTGACGAAGGCCAAGAAAACCCGAATGCCTGTCATTGCATTGAACGGCTTGCTGATCCTCGTACCGGCCGCTTGGTTTCTGGCTGGCAAAGCCGCTGCTGGCGAGTTCGACAGCACCTTTTTCACAGTTCAGGTGATTGAGTTGATCGCTGGCGCAGCCAACCTCGCGATGATGGGATTGAACATTCGCGATGGGTTAAGGATGACCGGCAAAATTCGAAGGCTTCGCTGAAAGCTCGATTCTGATCCAAGCACTGGCGAAATTGCCGAGATTCGAGCAAATGCAGCGAACTAATGCTATGTCCGCTTGTCGGGATTTGCAAAGCTCAGTTTCGAATGTCCGATTAGGGCTGAGACCGGTCCTCAACAACCATTTAGCCTATGGCAACTTTGTCCGCACAGCAAACATCAAGAAGAATTCCTTCAATGTTCGAATAGAGCCCAAAGATGGTATTGTCAGAAAAAGCTGGGCTTTAAAAAGCTATATATAAACAACGAAATATTATTAACATAATGTATATTATGAGAGTTTTCATGATGTAGCCGCAAAGCTAAAATGTCACCCATGAGCAATTCAGGAATGTCACTGTACCCTCAAAAATCATTGAGGGCGAGCGGACATGGGATTGGTTGTCATGAGCGAGCGCGAGCTTAATCGAATAGAAGTGCTGAGCCAGGTTTCCCAAGGCCGAATGACGGTGGTTTCCGCCGCAAATTTTCTGAACTTGAGCCGCAGACAAGTTCACCGTTTGCTCAGGGTTTTCCAGACTGATGGTCCAGCTGCGCGCTCTGCGTTGTCGCGGTTGGCCTGGTTGTTTTCCGCCGTCTCGGTCCAACCACCTTTTTTGTCGATGGAGAAGTAGCCGTTGTGCACTTCATCGGCTTCGATATCGAGATCGACCTTCTCGAAGAGGGTTTGATAATCGGGATGCTTGGCCAGATTCCGATACTCCTCTTCGAACATAAGGGCATACTTGCCCTTTACGATGTTTCCGTCCCCATCGTACTGACGGTAGAAATCTACGCTGTCTATGAAGAATAGGCTCAGCACTTTGACTTCACGCTTTTGCGCGGCAAGACTACCCAGCTCGAATTCGCTCGGCTCTCTGGGCATCGTTCTCAAATCAATTATTCACTCTTTCAATGAGATTTTCTCCATGATTTTCGGATCTTTCTCGATCATTGAGAGATACTTTGCAGTGGGTCCTGATGGCGTGCGGCTACCATCCTCGTATTTCTGAAACGTCTTCACCTCAAAGCCGTACGCAACACAGAATTGCTCTTGAGTATAGCCGAGACGCTTCCTCAACCGCGGGAGGTTCACACCCTTGTCCGGCGTTGTAGAGACAGCCTTGACGCCAGCCTGCTTCAGCTCAGCTAGCAGTTCCTTCAAATCTGAGATTTTGGGGAGCAAGATCAGTGCAGTTGTTCCCGTTGTAGCAACCTGCTCAACAGCGCGTTTGGCTTTGAGAAGCGAGATGCCGCACTTCGCAAGCGCGCGAGAGGCCTGAATGATGTCAGGGTTTTTTGATGCGCTAACCAGGGCGATTGAGCCTTTTGATCCGGATTGGTTTCGGACGACGTCCTTGACTGGCCCCAGTCGTTCGGCGAGCGCCTTCAATGATGAGTTCGTCATAGTTCACAGTCTCCAATACGTAACGGCTAATTGTTCTTAGCCGCGCTACACCCAATCGGTTCGCCTCTAAGCCTTGGATGTGAAAACCACGAAGGATTATGATTTTCTCACGGAGCTCGGCCTCAGCGATCACCGTAATTGTAGGGACGCGCACAAACCTTCATGCACCCCATAAGTTTGCAAGATTTGCCCATAAGTTTGCATTGTTTCGCGATAATAGTGCAGAGAAGAGCAGGTAAATCGCCTTATGCGGGTGCTAAAGGATAGATTTCAGTTTCTCAAGGATTGAACACCTGATCGCGATGCCAGATCAGGTTTTCCTTGTGCCCAGCAGTTAGACCAGAGATCCGCTTGGAATGTCCGGACAACGAGCTCATTGCCGGCGCGGACAGTTTACTCGAAAACCAAGGTGTCCCGTCGTCCTTAAAAGTCACCAGACCCTTGTCGAATGCTGCGTCCCATAATGCTGACAGCAAAATTCCGTTGTGGACGTCCAATCGCTCAGCATCAGTTTCGCAGTCTTTCCACGGCTTAATGTGTGAGGCTCTAAGGAGTTCAGTGTCAGAAATGTCCGAAATCGGGCAGCGACCCTGCCAATAAGAGATCAATCGATTTCTGAAAATATCCTGACCAATGCGCTGCTTGACCAACCGCTCTGCCTCGGTTTTCTCCGGCAAACCATCGGTTGCAGCCTGAAATTCCTCCAGAGGGCCGTCTGGCAGGCTCACGGACAGCTCGTAGATGCGGGTTAGCACAGGATACAACTCGGACATCTGTGCGGCGCTGTAGGCGGCGATACCGGGGTGTGTGACGTGAGCTTTTGGAGATGGAAGCTCGGCGACAACGCCCGGGTGGTCGATTGCGACATACCAGGATCCGTTTTCACTGTCTGACGCTAGAAAAATCGTTCCTCTCGCCGTTGTCGATCCGAAAGCCGCCCATCCATTTTCTTGGCCGAGTTTCTTGCGGAAGCCGTTCTGCCACGCCGCTTGTTCGCTGGCGGAATAAGTTACAAAAGATTGGGGAGACTCAATTGCCATAGCTACACTTCACCAGTAACGCCGTGGAGGGTGGCGCTGCAACAATCCGGCCAATTCGCGGTACTCGCGCAGAAACCACTCGCGGTCTTCTTCCCAATCTGCGACAGCAAACCTTTGGTTGTTTCGACCGCGCCGCAAGTCTGCCAGCATCTTTAAATGCTTCTCGATTGTTCGGAACCGCTGGTATGTCGCGGGTGCGCCCCATCCCTGGTATTTTGGATCAAGGTCTGATGGGATCTCGATCCGGAAACAGACATCCAGCCGCTTTTGTCTTTCACGACTGGCAAGACCACGGGTCTTTCCTACCCTGTATCCGACATAGGCCAAGGGCGAGCGGTCTTCACCGACGAAGGAGCCATCCAGAAAGGCGCGCATATCTCGCTTGATATCCGGAGGGATTGGCCGCTCGACCAGCGCATCATGTTGCATCTGTGCCCTGTCGCGCTCTGCACGGGCAACGGCTTCTGCCTCTGCTTTTTTGCGTCGCGCGTCCTCCTCGCGTCGTTCCCGTTCAGCCTTTCTTTCTTCAAAGAACCGCAGGATAGGCGATATACACGGCACTTTGCGCTGTCCGATGAAGCGACCTACGCGCTCAAAGGAAATGTTGGTGTCCCAACCGACTAGGCGCACCCCGCGGAGGATTAGCGCCAGCAAGAGCCAGAGCAAAAAGACCAGCAAAGCGAGGACGAACAACGCGGCCAGCAAGAATTCCATCCTTTACATCCCCATCGCGCTGAAGTCGCCGTTGGCCTCGATCCAGTCCCAGGCTTCTAGGACGAGGCGGCGGGTGGGGTATTCGCCGTGTTGGCGGATTTCCGCTAGAGCCATGCGGGGCACTGATGCTTGCAACCAAAACATCACTGTGCCGCCTCTGTGGTCGAGGCAGGATGGCAGAGACTGGGGTCTCCTGGCGGTGGAGACAGAGGGCTTTGGTATGCGGTTCCTGATGCTTTGGCCGCAGTCATTGCGTCGTAAGCCGTTAGAACCAGCCGTTTGGTGCGGAATTCTTCATGATCGCGTTCCTCGTACTTCCGGAGCACTGTGAACGAGTCCAGGATCCATTCAGCTTGCTCGCGGTCCAATCCGTAGAGGTGAAGCATCGCAGCGTCGATTTCGGCTTGGATATGGGCTCGACGTTCCGAGGTCCATGTAAATGGGGGATGACTGTGCCCGAGGTCTTCGGCAAGAGCAGCGAGTTCCCTGTTGGTATAGAACAACTCGAATGCACGCGGTAATAGCCATTTTCGAGCGGTTTCACCCAACCAGTCATATTCAAGACTCAAAGTGGCGCGGGACAATACAGCCGCTTGCTCCATCACGAAGAACGTCATTGCATTAGTCTTCTGACGGACTCCGTAATCTGTCACGAGACTGCTCAATACCGTCGCCCCCATCCGCGATCATGCTTTTTTTGAGCAACCGCAGTTCAAGAGCCTGTTCGGCAACCACCTCCTTCAGATCACGGGCTTCCCGTCTCAGATCCTTCACTTCGGTGGAAGTTGCCGCGCGGGCCGTGTCGCCTGCCAGACGTTTCTTGCCGGCTTCCAGGAATTCCTTGGACCAGCTGTAGTAGAGGCTCTGCGCGATGCCTTCACGGCGGCAGAGCTCTGCAATGCTGTCCTCGCCTTTTAGGCCGTCCAGCACGATCTTGATCTTCTCTTCTGCGGAGTACTGTTTGCGGGTCGCACGGCGAATGTCCTTTACGACCTTCTCACCGTGGCTCTGCTTGGTTCCGGGTTTCTTTCTCATCTCCACTCCTTGGCAGTTACGATGAGCCAGAAACCCTCTCTTATCAAATCGACCTAAACTGTCCCATGGGCGCTGACGTCAGACACAAGATGAGCCAGGACTTCAATTGGGCCTCCAAGCGCGTTTTCACCCTTGCCGGACTCGATGGCCTCGGTGCCCTTGAACAATGCTAGTGGCACCTCTGCCAAGCCGGTCAAGACATCATGCGTCGCCGCGATTTTGTCGCCAAGAACAAGGCAGCCGTGCAATCCTTGTGCTGCGATTGAATCTTCGACCGAGAATTTCCAGTCGGGATAAATCGATTGCACAATTTCAAATCCTGGAGCGACCCACTCCACGCAACCTGCCAACTGCTCATTGTTCATTTCAGCTGTTGGTGCATGTTTAAGGCCCAGTACGATTTCTGGCTCGATTCTCGGTTCTGAATACCTTGCCAAGTTTACCGGCTGATCAGTCGAAAACAGCCCATCTGCGTGGACCTCTCCCCAAATGGGTTGATCCACACCGTAAACAGGCCAAATCGTGCGGTTCGTGAAGCCGACTTTTCTGCCAACTCTTTCTTTGTCCAGAATCTCGCGGACACGACTAGCAATCGAATAAGCGTCATCCAGCGATAGCTGTCCTGCCTCTGAAGACAGTTTAGGTATCTGCTGGGCAGAGGTCAGGGCATCAGCAATTGTCTGAGCGTTAGATTCAATATCTCTTGTCATATTCGCATTATACGCTCCGACGGCTGGATTGCGATGCAAGCGAGGTTTTGAAGGGCCATCGTCGGAAACTCAAAGGCTTGCAATGAAAGTGTGGATATGCCTCATTAACCTTCTGAGAGATGACACCTTCGGTTGATGTCTATTCTTCAACTTAACCTTGGTTGGAAACCAGCTTCCCACTCGGAAGAATTCCTCTAAGGCTTCAAGATGTGCCTGGCGCTACTGCTGCTTTCGTTTGACCGAAATAATGCAGCCAGAGTGTTTTGGATGTCGTGCCGGTACATCGCGTGCCATTGCGTCCACGTTTCCGAGGTGCCGCAACGCTCCGTTGTTCAGCAACACGCCTCGCCCAGCATCATAACGGCGCTGTCCAAATCCGCTGGCAACGCATTCCCAGTCTTCCTTGGCCGCCGCGTTGCGGAATCTCGGTAGGTCGTGCGGATCATGCCGCCCAGGTGTTGCTGCGACGTGATCGTGTTTCTTCGCATTGCTTTGGTGGGTTAAATGGTGGGACACTTGTGTTGTGCCAGGTTGTTGGACAGTACCGGTTGTCGGCCTCGGCTTGGGACGCATGATCGTCACGACGCCTTGTGGTTTCGGATGCCCTGGGACGGCCACGTGAGTTGCCGTAGGTTTTGGTGTCAACTGTGGAACCTGGCCAGGAACCGCCGTGGGAACCTGATTGGGGGTTGCTGTTGGGACAAGCGGTGGCGTCGCTGTTGTACCGCTGGGTTGCGGAACACGGCCGGGCACTGCGACCGGAATTTGGTTTGGTGTTGCAGTCGGGACGAGCGGTGGCACAGCAGTTTGACCGGTGGGCTGAGGCGGGACCTGACCAGGAACTGCGACTGGTATTTGGTTTGGTGTCGCGGTGGGCACAAGTGGCGGCACCGCTGTTGGGCCGGTAGGTTGAGGCGGAACCTGGCCAGGGATAGCTATCGGAACTTGATTGGGAGTTGCAGTCGGAACTTGCGGCGGCACCGCGGTAGGCCCGGTAGCCAATGGCGGAACCTGATTTGGAACGGCTGTCGGAACCCGGTTTGGAGTCGCATTTGGAGTCAAAGGCGGAGCTAGGGTCGGCGCTACTACCGGCGTGGGAACCTGACCGGGAACCGCTATTGGTGTCGCGATAGGAACCTGACCGGGAATTGCGTTCGGAACCGCGCCCGGCGCAAGGACTGGAACAGTAACGGATGTGGGCGTTTGCTGGGTTCCCTTAGGCGGCAACTGATTTGCTACCGGCTGAGTTGGGCCGGTAATTTGATTACCTGTTCCTTGCCCACCGGCCTGCCCGCATCCTTGGCTTGACTGGTGAGGATTCCCCACGCCACGGCACCACCCGTACTGATTTCCGCCGGCAACGACCTGTGTAGCGGCCAGTTCTGCAATCAAACAAGCTGTTGTAAGTAACGCAATTCTGTTCAGTTTCATAACATCCTCACCAACTTGTTGTCAGAGCAAGATACGCGCCAGGATCGCCTGAGTCGGTCAACGGACCGTCTCTCAAAGGGACACCTACATATCCGGACAGGAATAGATTTTGCTTAAACTCAATGTCCAACCCAAGACCTGTCGATGCCAGTGTAGCATTGTCAACTTCAAAACTCGCAGGGTCATTGTTCGAGATGTAACCCACGTCGAAAAAGGCAAAGGGCGTTAAGCGATGTATGCTCTGGGAACTGGGGAAGTAGGAATGAGACACTTCGAAAATCGCGGAAATCCCGGAATCACCATCCACTTCGTCAAAACGATATCCGCGCAAAGCATAACGATCACCAAGGAAGTACTCTTCGACAGAGGGCAGCCGGTCTGTTGTGTACTGCCCCCAAATCTCGGTGCGCCAAGCTGTGTTGGGCGACAAGCCCGTTAGTGGGCTTTCGTATCCGATGCCGCCTCGTAGATGCCAGAACGAAGAGTCCCCGTCGTCAAAATTCGCGTCTGTCGTGTCGTTGTCATTGTCACCAAAAGATAAGGTTAGCCCCGCTTCCAGAGCTTGTCCCTTTGGATAGTTTTGCCCGTAAAGATATGTAAGGCCAACGACACTCGCGTCACTGGATAGTGGTACGCCACCACTGACTGAATCCGCTTTTGAAAGGCGATAGTCCAGCAGAAGATATCCATAACGGGCCACATCTCGGATCACGGGGTAACCCATCGCGACTGTGAAGTTCTCGCCGTCAATATCTGTTCTCGCAAAGTCCCCTGAGAGGTCACGTTTTGCGTTTATGTTCCCGTAGAAGATCTCACCGTACAGACCATTGCTGTTCAGCGGCGTGCGATAGGTAAGAGCGCCCCATAAAGAGTGCTCATCGTCCTTGTCCCAATTGTAGTTGCCTGATCCCTCAAATCGCAGCAAATCCCCGACGGTCAGCGTTGAATAAAACTCTTGCACGACATAGAAGCTGAGCGCTTCTCCAAGCTCACGCGGAGGGTTGTCGAGTGTCGCACTCCCGGCTTGTTTGCGCAGAGGCTCTCCCAATACTCTCAGCCGAGCACCAGCCTGATCCGGGTAATCAAGTTCGGTCGACAACTCCAAGTCAGGTATGTCCTCGGCTAGCATAACCGCCCGCTCAAATCGTTTCAGCGTTATGGGATAGGAGGTGGTGAGGGGCTGAAAAATCTTCTCTAGGGTTTGGAACGTACGAATATCTACGCCTTCAATTTCGATGGTTTGAATGCGCCCTTCATCAACAATTATGCTCTGCCCATCGGGGCCGGGCCAGGCCTCAGCCAAGAAGTAACCGTCTTCTCGGTAGATCTGCGTGATCGTTGATGCGACATCCACCGCTGTGATGCGCCCTGACCGATCAAAAGCCAACTGACCGGCAAACGTTAACAGCTCATCCGTATCATATACCGTTACGCCGCTGACAGAGTGCTGTGATGCGATGTCCCAGGTTTGGGCAATGCTGTATTTTGGAACTGCAACAAAGGCCACTAAAGTGCAAATGATCGCAATTACAACCGAATTGGATACGGGCATTATCGATAACCTTAAGGTGACTGAGCATGTTGAAGCCCAATGTTATTACATGGTTCGCATGTGTGAACCTGACGCTATTCGAATATATTGATGGGTGATGTTTTTTAGAAACATATCGAACAGAGCGCAGATTTACTTAATATGCTGCACATAAGACGGCACTCATTTACACAACCCCGCTTTTCAACCATGCAGAGTAGAGAACTAGTAGGACAGTCCTCACAACTCCGGTTGCTCAAAAACATAAAGCCGCGATTTCTTGGCATCATCTGTCAGGATATAGAGAAGCCCTCTGATCTCATCGAGAGCGATCCCTTCGGGATGTTTAACTTCTTTTTGTTTTCCATCTTCTGTGAACGTCAAACTGATAGACTTTACGGACTTGGATTCTGGATTGTAGATGAAGATCTGACGGCCTTTGTCACTCACAATCCAAAGAGAACGCGAGGACCGGGACCATGCCAGGCCGCTCAAATCCAGTTCATCATCATCTACACGCTCGGAGATAAAACCTGCATCGCGGGCTAAAGGAATGATCTCAATAATTTCGTCTAGCTCTGGCGATAAAACCATTAACAACCTTGGTTGTCCCTCAATGCCAACGAAGACCCGCCCGGATTCCGGGTCAACGGCGATACCTTCGGGTCCCTTATTCAAAGGGTTGCCGACGAGTAATTCAGCGGCGGTCGGGTAACCTTTAAGAGATGCGAGAGGTATTGTCGTCAGTTGAATGGGGTCAGTTGGGTGAACGACTAGGATTGATCGGTCAGTTTCTTGAAGCACCAAAACAGACCCATCTTTTCGAGGTGCAACACCCTCCAAATCTGATCCTGCCAATGCTGGCAACTTGAAAGAGTTTCCTAATACCCCGTCGACTCCGAGTAGGTGCAGTTTAGGTTCGGCATCACTTACAGACCACAAGAAGCCTTCAGTGTTAGACATTGCCAAACCGGAAGGCTCTGAAAATCCCTCTGATTTGTCTGCCACCTTGAATTTATCGACCAGAACCAAACCAGCACTTTCGGCGTAGGCAAAATCGGTCCAAGGCAAGAAGGCTGCCGCAACCAAGCTGGCCGTAAAAGCGAGTCGTCTAAGTTTGCAGAAACACCGTGAAATTGTAGGTTTTGACGGAAACACTTTGTTTTCTGCCATTCAATTTTCTCGCGCTTGGACCATATCCTTGTATCAGCGTTCGTATCACAGTCCGGACGCGATGTCCGAAGAATGCACGGTAATCTCTTTACCTGATCCCGCCTGTTGCGATTGAATTGAATAGGGCACGATGTGCCTTTGGTGAAGCGTAAGCCTTTGGCGTGAGCAGGAAGGAAGACAAGTTGAATACGACCCTCACATTTGTGACCGTGTTGTTGATG
>NZ_JBXWNK010000024.1:0-17297 GCF_059610325.1 Ruegeria sp. YTSA064 | reverse complement strand
ATCGCCTGCCTGCTGGCCAATACGCTGACCGCCGCGTGCCGGGCGAATGGCCTGCCAGAACCCGAAGGCCTGACAGCGTGAGATTTGCTGCCGCTCTTCACGCAGGCGATGGCAAGTCGGCCAGTTCCAAAGTGCTACAATATTGGCGATTGGCGGGCCGCGCCATGCGTATGGTGATAGTATCAATTGGCCACTCTCCGACGAATGTTGCACGCGTCCGCGCTTTGATAGCCCGCGCGGCACAAATAGACATGGCACTGGATCAGCAGCTCTGGGGCAAAGAAATGTCGCAGGACGAATGTCGAACTCAGATCAAACAACTAAACGAGTCGGTGGATGTCTATGCTGTCCTGCTTTTAGCTGATGCGCCTGCGCATATTGACGTACTCAACTTGCGAAGTGAGTTACAGAGGCACAAAGACCTCATTCGCCCCGGTGCATGGCACTATCCCGGACCCGTTCGTCCGGGCGAAGTTGATTGCGTATTAAACAGTGCGATTGCTGCCCATCAGACCCAAAGGAATGCGTTGGATAACGGAGATGCTCAGATCGCGAGATAGCCGATCCCCGTAAAAGCGATAATGCATCCAAGCCATTGAAAGAAAGCCATTTCCTCTCGCAAAATTGCCCAAGCCAAAACAACAGTCAACAACCCGAAGATCGAGGCTGCAACGGACGCGTATTGGGCATTAGGCAACCTACCGGCAGACACGACGCACAGAATTGCCACCGCATCGAGCGCACCCATCAGGCACAATAGGGGCAGGGCTCGTGCGCCCGGCCAAAGCGACTTGCGAGATGCAATGGCGATTGCCGCCAGCACAGGGATAGCGGTCAGACGGCCAATCAGTGAAACAATGAACTCGTCGCCCAGTTCGGCTGCGTACTGACCCAAAGCGAATGTTGCAGCGAACCCAATTGCAGCGAGTATAGAAAAGGCAATCGTCGGCCCTGTGGCAGGGTATTCCGTACCGTCGTCGGATTGCGTCGATACAATGGACACGCCGACGCCAATGGCAATGATCGCCAGCCATTGCCAGATGCTGACCTCGGAACCACGCCATATCGCAAGTGTGACAGACAAGACCGGATAGCTAGCGACAAGCGGAGCGACGAGACGTACAGGCCCGCGTTGAAATGCAGCATACATACTGAGGCCAGCCAGCAAATAAAAGCCGCCTGCTACAACTGCGTAGGATACTGCTTTGGCGGACATGGGGGCGAATCCAGCCCATATTGCCACAAGACCGAACTGTAGCAGCGCCCCGGCAACCAGTACGGCCATCAATGCGGCAATGACGCTCACGGACTGACTGATATATCTCACAGCAAGATCGTGAAAACCCCAGCACAACGCTGCCAGCAGACCCAGAGCAAGGGCGCTCATCCGGTCGCCTCGCGTAACTGGGAATGCCAGGAAATTTCGTATCCTTCTCTCGATATCAACCGCGCCAACATGTCACTGGTGATAAACTTATTTTCCTGGTATGCAATAATTATTGACAGTGGCAACTCGGAGAAGAGACCTATGTCATCGGCTTTGGATCAACTCGGTGGCGAAGAAAAGCTGCGGACTCTTGTCGAACGTTTCTACGACCGAATGGAGACCGACCCGGCGGTGCATTCGCTGCACAGACTACATTTTCGCGGTCATGGATTATCTCATACAAGACAGGCGCAGTTCGAATTCCTGAGCGGGTTTTTGGGCGGTCGTGCTTATTATCGTGAGCGATTTGGTCATATGGACTTGCGAGAATTACACGCGCATGTGCCGATACGTGAAGCGGATGCCGAGCTTTGGCTGGAAACTTTTGACGCCGCATTGGCAGATTGCGAAATGGACGGTCCAGTGGTGGGCAAAATGCGCGCAACATTGCGCCGCGCTGCACTGATGCTTGTCAACGATGTCCCCGATTGGAGAGTTGAAGCAGACAGCGAAGAGAACATTGAAGTTCCCGGTTGATCGCGTGTGATCAGATCTGTCGCAATCTGTTATAGAAGCTGGATGTTATCCTGAATTGTTCTTCAACTATTTGGTCACTGTCAGAGACCATTTCCCACGCTGCATCTGCGGAGCCTAGCCAATCAACAGCGCATTGATGGTTGGCGGCATCGCTCATCCACGATTGGATTGTGCCCTGAACGAGCTCGGGGTGGAATTGTACGCCCCACGCACAGTCTGAAACCCGCAATGCCTGAACAGCACAGGCATCAGATTGTGCCATAATTGATGAGTCGACTGGCAGATCAACAGCTTCAACTCCATGCCATTGAAGCACCCTGAACTGATGAGGCAAGAGCTCGAACAGCGGATCACCCCGCGTATTACCGGTCAGATTGATGGAATGCACGCCGATCTCGGGCTTTTGCATGCGTGCGCATTTCCCACCCAGCGCGTCAACCAAAAGTTGGTGTCCAAGACAAATACCAAAGTAAGGACGTTTGAGCTCTTGGACCCAGGTTCTGATTGCTTGCTTTTCACGCACAAGCCACGGATGTGCTTCGATTTCCCAGACGTCCATCGGACCGCCCAGAACAAGAAGCAAATCAAATTCGTCAAGCTGCGGGATCGGTTGACCATCATAGAAATGCACAATACCGGCCGTATCACCGCATGACGAAATGTGCTCCAGAAACGCTCCGGGGTTTTCGCCCGGCGTATGCTGGAAAATCAGTATATTCACGAGGTGCGGGTCTCCGCCTAACCGAAGGGGTGGGGCAGCAGGATGCCTGCAGCCCCTGATTTGTTTAGATGTCGAGCGTGTGGTCTTTTTCCCAGCGTGAGAAATGGCTGACGAAGGAATTCCATTCCTGGTGTTTCATTTTGAGGAATGCGCTCGAGAATTCCTGACCCATCATGGCTTTCAACTCGGTGTCGTTGTCATATTCGCGCAACCCGTCGAGCATGTTCAGCGGTAGTTTGGGGGCGTCAGTGACGGTATGGCCTTCGGCATACATATCGATGTCCCAGCGACGTCCCGGATCGGCCTTGGAGCGGATGCCGGACAAACCTGCAGCGATAATGACCGCCTGCAGCAGATAGGGGTTGGTGGCCCCGTCGGCCAGGCGCAGCTCAAACCGGCCCGGACCGGGCACCCGGACCATGTGTGTGCGGTTGTTGCCGGTCCATGTCACGGTATTGGGGGCCCAGGTCGCGCCCGACATGGTGCGCGGTGCGTTGATGCGCTTGTAGCTGTTCACCGTCGGGTTGGTAATCGCTGCAAGCGCACTGGCATGTTTCATGATACCGCCAAGGAAGTGCTTGCCCTGTTCGCCAAGTCCCACCTCGCCGGTCGGACCGTCGCCTTCGCCGGCAAAGACGTTGGTTTTGGCGTCTGCTCCGGGTGCATCCCAGACCGAGATATGAGCATGGCAGCCATTGCCGGTCAGCCCTTCGACTGGCTTGGGCATAAAGGTGGCCCGCAGCCCATGCTTTTCGGCCACCGACTTGGTCATGAACTTGAAGAACGAGTGCTTGTCGGCGGTTTTCAGAACGTCATCGAACTCCCAGTTCATTTCGAACTGGCCATTGGCGTCTTCGTGGTCGTTCTGATAAGGCCCCCAACCGAGTTCCAGCATATAGTCGCAGATCTCACGCACCACATCATAGCGGCGCATCACCGCCTGCTGGTCATAGCAGGGCTTCTCGGCGGTATCGAAAGGGTCGCTGATCTGCTCGCCATCGGGGGTTAGCAGGAAGAATTCAGCCTCAATGCCGGTTTTGACATGCATGCCCATCTCGGCGGCCTCGCCGATCAAGCGGCGCAGCACATTGCGTGGGGCTTGGGCGACATCCTTGCCTTCCATCACGCAGTTGCCTGCAACCCAGGCGACCTCAGGCTTCCATGGCAGCTGGATCACCGATGACGGGTCCGGCACCGCCAGCATGTCAGGATGCGCGGGGGTCATATCCAACCAGGTGGCGAACCCGGCAAAACCTGCGCCGTCTTCCTGCATCTCGGCAATCGCCTGCGCGGGCACCAGCTTGGCCCGCTGCCCACCGAACAGGTCGGTGAACGAGATCATGAAGTATTTGACGCCTTTTTCTTTTGCGAAAGCTGCGAGATCTGTCGTCACGATGGCTTTCCTTTCCCTGTTGAATTTTTAATTTCCAAAGCAAAAACGCGGCCCCCGTTAAGGAGCCGCGCAGTATCAGTTCAGAACCCTTCCTTGCCCGGGTACCAGCTTGTCCCGGCCAACGGGACACGCGCCATTGCGGCGGCCTCCATCGTCAGAGCACACAAATCCTCGGGTTCAAGGTTGTGGAGGTGATTATGACCACAGGCCCGCGCGATGGTCTGCGCTTCAAGTGTCATCACCTTGAGATAGTTTCGCAGACGGCGTCCGGCCTCGACCGGGTTCAGACGGGCCGCCAAGTCGGGATCCTGTGTGGTGATACCTGCGGGGTCCTGACCTTCGTGCCAGTCGTCATAGGCCCCGGTGGTGGTGCCCAACTTTTGGTACTCGGATTCCCATTTCGGGTCGTTGTCACCAAGCGCCACCAGCGCGGCGGTGCCAATGGCCACTGCGTCGGCGCCAAGGGCCATTGCCTTTGCCACATCGGCCCCGGTGCGGATGCCGCCCGAGATCACCAGTTGTACCTCGCGATGCACGCCCAAGTCCTGCAGCGCCTGCACGGCAGGGCGAATGCAGGACAGCGTCGGCAGACCTACATGCTCGATGAACACGTCCTGCGTCGCGGCAGTACCGCCTTGCATGCCGTCCATCACCACCACATCGGCACCGGCCTTTACCGCCAGTGCCGTATCATAATAGGGGCGGGTCGCACCAACCTTTACATAGATCGGCACTTGCCAGTCTGTAATCTCACGCAATTCGAGGATCTTGATTTCCAGATCATCTGGGCCGGTCCAGTCCGGGTGACGACAGGCTGAACGCTGGTCGATGCCCTTGGGCAGCGTGCGCATCTCGGCCACGCGGTCGCTGATCTTCTGTCCCAGCAGCATACCGCCGCCGCCGGGCTTGGCACCCTGACCGACCACAATCTCGATCGCGTCGGCCTTCCTCAGGTCGTTTGGGTTCATGCCATAACGAGAGGGCAGATACTGATAGACCAGCTTGCTGGAGTGACCGCGTTCTTCGGGCGTCATGCCGCCGTCACCGGTGGTAGTCGACGTACCAGCTGCCGACGCGCCCCGGCCCAGAGCTTCTTTCGCCGGCCCAGAGAGAGCGCCAAAGCTCATGCCCGCAATGGTTATCGGAATGTCCAGTTCGATCGGCTTCTTGGCAAAGCGTGTGCCCAGTGTCACCGAGGTGTCGCAGCGTTCGCGATAGCCTTCCAACGGATACCGTGACACCGACGCGCCCAGAAACAGCAGGTCGTCAAAATGCGGCACCTTGCGCTTGGCACCGCCACCGCGGATATCATAGATACCGGTGGCCGCAGCGCGGCGGATTTCCGCATTGATCGGATTGGTGAATGTCGCCGACTGAATCGGCAGGGTGCGGGGGATCTGATCGTCCATGTCTTTCATACCCTTCTTCCTCAGTAAGCAGCGGAATTGTCGATGTCGAAGTTGTACAGTTGGCGAGCTGACCCGTAGCGTTTGAACTCTTCCGGACTAGCATCCGCGCCTGCGCGATCAAGCAGATCCTTCAGAATCTCCAGGTGCTCGGGGCGCATCTCTTTCTCGACGCAGTCAGCGCCGAGGCTTTTGACCGAGCCGCGCACGAACAGTCGCGCCTCATAGAGCGAGTCCCCAAGCGCGTCGCCTGCATCACCACAGACCACAAGATTCCCGGCCTGTGCCATGAAGGCGGACATATGGCCGATATTGCCATGCACCACGATGTCGATGCCTTTCATCGAAATGCCGCAGCGCGAACTTGCGTTGCCCTTGATCACCAGCAGTCCACCATGGCCCGTGGCCCCGGCATACTGGCTGGCATCGCCATCGACGATCACCTGACCGGACATCATGTTCTCGGCCACGCCGGGCCCGACCGAGCCTTCAACCTTGACCGTTGCCTGCTGGTTCATGCCAGCGCAGTAGTAGCCGGTGGACCCCTTGACTGTCACCTCGATGGGTGCGTCCAGCCCGACCGCAATCGCGTGGCTGCCCTTGGGGTTCACAACCTCCCAGCTGGTTTGATTCGTCTCGGTGGACTGAGATTGCAGCGTTGCGTTCAGCCCGCGCAGGCCGTTTGCTTCAAGATCGTAGGTCTGCATGTCAGGCGGCCTTTTCCGTCGTTGTCGGGCTGTCGTTGTGGGACCAGAAGTAAACCGTTGCCGGCTCCGGCTCCCAGATGCGGGCGTCTTCAATGCCTGGCAGGTTCACAAGCGCCCGATATTCGCTGCCAAAGGCTACGTATTGATCGGTCTCGGCCATTACTGCCGGTTTGCAGGCGATCGGATCGCGGACCACGCCGAACCCATCCTTGGTGCCGACGACAAAGGTGAAGAAGCCATCCAGATCCTCAAGGCTGCTTTCCAGCGCCTCACCCAAGGTGGCCCCGTTCATCATCTTCCAGGTCAGATAGGCGGCTCCAACCTCGGTATCATTCTCGGTTTGGATCACTACACCTTCACGGCGCAGTTTACGGCGCAATGAATTGTGGTTCGACAGCGAGCCGTTATGAACCAGACACTGATCTGGCCCAGTGTTGAACGGGTGCGCGCCCATCGTCGTCACGGCAGACTCTGTAGCCATGCGAGTGTGGCCAATGCCATGTGTGCCGCTCATACTGCTTATGTCAAAGCGCGCGGCCACGTCCTTGGGCAGGCCCACCTCTTTGTAAATCTCCAGCATCTCGCCCCGGCTCATGATCCGGACTGAAGGCCGGATTTCCGCCAACGCGGCCCGTGCTGCTTCAAACTGCCCTGCTGGAATGTCCAGAACTGTGTGCGTGTCATTATCAGTCTGGCTTACCGCCACGCCCAAGTGCTGCCCCAGCTCTTCGGCTAGTCCGGCAAAGTCGTCCTTGGGATTGGGCGACTGCAGTGTCACCTTGGTCTTACCACCTGATTCCTCGCCATAAATCGCTATCCCCGCGCTGTCGGGGCCGCGATCCGTCATCGTGATCAGCATGTCTGTCAGCATATTGCCCAGTTGGGGCGCAAGAGACTGGTCTTTGAGGAATAATCCAACAATTCCGCACATGGCTGGCAGATCTCCTTGTGTGTTTCGCTATGATTCTACGGTACCAACAATTCAAACGGACATCAATAATCATAGGAAATAAATTTTCCTGAGAGGCAATGGGCAAGAATTTAGATTTATGCCCATTGCCAGCTTTCAAAGCTGGATCAGTATCGTTCCAGCTGTGCTTTCACTTTTTCTTCGTCGCCAGTGTGGCGGGCCTTCTCGAGGTGTTCACCTTCTCGGACAAATTGGATGCGATGCCAACCTATCCAGAATACGACGCCCACGATGACCATAAGGACTTCGTAACCTTGGAAGGGATAGATCGGTCCGACCTCGGCCAGATCAACAGCCCAGCTTGTATATCCATTTGTAGACATTCTTTTTCTCCCTTACTCAGCTGGTACGCCGCGGGCAGCCAGTTCTTCTTTGTCGGCTGCAATGATCGCGGCTTTGGCGTCTTCATATGCATGGTGTTCAGCGTAATCGAGGCCCTGAAGTTCGACTTCTTCCGGAATTCTAAGCACACCTGCGGCCGACTGGATTTTCGCAAGAATCCAACCAGGCAAGAAGCCAAGAACAAAGAACATGATGACCGCGCCGGTGATCTGACCGACCGGGTTGATCGTTGCATAGCCTTCGTATGGCGATGAAGGAACTCCCCACAGGACAAAGCCGGAAATCACCAGGCCAACGAACCCTGCATAGCCATGCACGGCAACGGCACCAACGGCATCATCCAGCTTGAACCGACGCTCGACCCAATAGTGCAGCTTGTACACGATCACGACACCGATCGCGGCGATGATCATTGCCTGCACCGGGTGATAAAGATCGTTACCGGCAGATGCAGTGATAATACCGGCCAAACCGCCCGAGAACGTCCAAAAGGCGTCACCTTTGGAAATGACATACGCTGCCATCAACCCGCCAGACAGAGACATCAGGAAGTTGAAGGTAATCGCGGAAAGCGTAGTCGGAGCCAGATAAATATTGGTCGCGGTCCACGTGACACCCGTTATCTGACCGTCGATTGCCTCCGGAGATATCGCCGGGACATTACATGCGGCATAGAATCCCCAGAAACCTGTGTAGATCAGGAATATCCCGATGGTCAGCAACCATGGGTTATGCGGCGGAATATCCCGCGGCGTACCATCTTTGGCAAATTTGCCTAGGCGGGGACCCAGAACCATGATCACCCCAAGTGCATAGCCGCCTGCGATTGCGTGAATAACCCCGGAAGCATAAGCATCGTGGTACCCAAGAACGCGCACCATCCAACCGCCGTAGTGCCAACCCCACGCTGCGTCGATGATCCACCAGACTGAACCAATCATCACGGCATGGACCCACAAGGCCGAAGATCTAATCCGCTCGATCACAGAGCCAGATACAATCGAGGCTGCTGTCCACGAGAACAGCAGGAACGCCGCCCAGAAGACGCCGGTGATTCTGTCGCCCAGATTGGTCGCCATGGTGTCGGCCCATGGCAGATTTGCAGCGCCCGCTTCGGTATCTAAACCGCCCCAGAACGGAAAGTTCGGAAAGGCCCAGTAAATCCACCAGCCGAAGAAGAAGAACGTGACCGTCACCAGCGGGATGATCATGATGTTTTTCATCAATGTGTGCATATGGTTACGGGCACGGCTAGCACCGACCTCGTACATGCAAAAGCCCACATGGATGAGGAACATGAAAACGACCGTTACCCAGTAGTAGAACTCGGTAAAGACCGTCGTTAGTGCATTTAGATTACCATCCACTTCGTAGTCTCCCTGTTGTTGCAGCAGGAGATCTTTCTGCGAAGAATTTCCTGCTGGGAATAATTATCTACTCAGGGGACAATTTCATTGGCGACCTGTCAATAGATATGTGGGGCAAACATCTTTTAGGCATTTGGTTCATGCACTTTCAGACCCGTCAAAATACAACCCATAACATTGATAAATAACCACTTTTACCGTTCTCGATAATTTGTGCTAGGGTGCACAAATTGCAGCCTAATATTCCCAACAGGAAAAAAATCTGCACATGGGTGTTGATTTTCAATCTGACATCGGCCTCAATATGGCCAACAAAAAAGCAATCAACGGGAGAGCTGAACAATGGCCATTCTTTGGAGGACGTCCGCCCTTGCGCAGCGCCATGCCGAGATCGGCGGCGAGCTTGAGGACTGGAACGGTATGGGAACCGCATGGTTCTATGACCATAGCCCGGAACGCGCCAAAGCGGACTACGAAGCCATCCGCACCAAGGCGGGTCTGATGGATGTGTCGGGGCTGAAAAAGGTTCATGTGGTCGGCGAAGATGCGGCTTATGTCATTGACCGCGTCACCACGCGGAATGTGGAGAAAATCATGCCGGGCCGGTCGACCTATGCGTCGATTCTGAATGCCGAGGGCAAATTTGTCGACGATTGCATCATCTATCGCCTGTCAGTGAACACGTGGCTTGTCGTGCACGGCACCGGAACGGGGATGGAACAGCTGACATCGGTGGCCGCCGGTAAGAATTGTTCGGTCATTTTTGACGATGACATGCACGATATGTCGCTGCAGGGGCCGGTGGCGGTGGATTTCCTGGCCAAACACGTTCCCGGAATTCGGGATCTGGCCTATTTTGGCATTATGCAGACCAAGCTTTACGGCTGCCCGGTGATGATCTCGCGGACCGGTTATACCGGCGAGCGCGGATACGAAATTTTCTGCCAGGCCAAGCACGCTGTGCATCTTTGGGACAGCATCCTGGCCGAAGGCAAGGACATGGGTATTGTTCCGGTCCAGTTCTCGACGCTCGATTTGCTGCGCACCGAAAGCTACCTGTTGTTCTATCCCGGCGACAACTCAGAAACTTATCCGTTCGACGATGAAACATGCGGCGATACGCTTTGGGAGCTGGGTCTGGAATTCACAGTTTCACCGGGCAAGACCGGATTTATCGGCGCCGAGAACCACTATGCCTCGCAAGGCAAAGAGCGGTTCAAGATCTATGGTGTCAAACTGGATGGCACCACCCCGGCGGATGAGGGTGCTGACCTGCTGCAGAACGGTGAAAAGGTTGGTGTTGTCACCTTTGGCATGTGTTCCGAAATCAATGGGCACAATGTTGGTATCGCACGGATGCCGGTTGACTGCGCGTCGCCGGGCACAAAGCTGACGGTCCGCAATAGCGACGGAACCGAGATTGTGGCTACAGCTGAAGAGATGCCGTTCTACGACAGGGACAAGGCCATCCGAACCGCAAAGGGCTGATACTCAGGGGGCGCGACGATAAAATCGTGGCGCTCTTTTCTTTTTTGAGGGCACAATGTCAAAGTTCGAATTTCCCAAGTCAATCGCAAGCCGCCCGATCTGGGGCACGCTAGAGGTTCGCTCAGGTGAACATCATCTTATGATCGCCGAGGCCGAGGGGGCCGAAGCAGTAATTGACATAGCGACACCCGATCTGATGGCTAAAACCCATCTGATCTACATACCGAAAGGCACAGATTTTTCGGAAAGGTTACAGGCGCTAAACCCCGCACAATTCTACGAAAGTCCGTCCTATGCGGCCGCGCTACATCGTATTCGTCGCGTTCTCGAGGACGCGCATATGGGGTTACAAGTCTATCTGACCGGCACCGAAGGCATGATGGGTCAGGCCATGAACGAAGTGGTGGCCGTCGGCCTGCCGCATACTGCGATTCAAACTGAACATCGCGGTTCTGTTGCTCGCCGGATGCAATGTGTACATTGCAAAGGTGTCACCGAAGATGTCGAGGTCGATCCGTTTGTTTGTTCGCACTGTGGTCTCAACCTGTTTGTGCGCGACCACTATTCCCGCCGCCTTGCCGCCTATCAAGGCGTCCGAGTTGATGCCGAGGACCATGGCAACGTGCCCGAGCCGAAGGGGATCTACGAATGAGTGGTGCCGAGAAAATTCAAGTCAAAGTGACCGAAATTACCCCGCTGAACGAATTGGTGACGCGCTTCCGGTTTGAGCGCGTTGACGGCAGACAGTTGCCAACCTTTTCGGGCGGTGCACATACCGTGGTCGAAATGCAGGATGGCGGCATCACGCGACTCAACCCTTATTCCCTGATGTCCGATCCGTTCGATCAATCGTCCTATACGATCTCAGTTCGGCGCGACGATCAGGGCAGGGGAGGGTCGTTGTTCATGCACCGTCAGGTCAAGCTGGGCGACGAGATGACCATCAGTTACCCGGTCAACCTATTCTCGCTTGATTTGCGGGCCCGCAAACACCTATTTCTGGCCGGTGGTATCGGGATCACCCCGTTTCTGGCGCAGATCAAACAGCTCGAATTGCTGCACGGTCATTGGGAACTACATTATGCGTGCCGTAATCAGGCGCTAGCATCTTATGCGGATCAACTGACAGACAGGCATCCGAACGCAACGCATCTGTACTACGACGATCAGAGCCAGGTGATTGATCTGGAAAACCTTCTCAGCGGGCAACCTTTAGGCACGCATGTCTATGTCTGCGGCCCAAAGGGCATGATCGATTGGGTGCGCAATACTGCCGCCGCCGAAGGCTGGCCCGAAGATTGTGTGCATTACGAAGAGTTCTTGGCGCCTCAGCCGGGCAAACCATTCGAAGTGCGTCTGGCGTCTTCCGAAAAGGTCATTCATGTGGGCGAAAACGAAAGTCTGCTTGAGGCCATCGAACGTGAGGGTGTCGACGCCCCGTACCTGTGCCGCGGCGGGGCCTGTGGTCAGTGCGAAACCGTAGTTTTGGATCACGACGGCAACTTTGTTCACCGCGATCACTGGCTGACCGACGAAGAAAAGGCAGCAGGCAAGAAGATCATGCCCTGCGTATCGCGTTTCGAGGGAAAGTCCCTTGTGCTTGACCGCTAAGAGGAGGCCCAACATGACCATTCAATTCAACGACGAGTCCTTCCGCGACGACTATACGTTCCATAATTCGGAATGGGCGATCAAACGCTTTCCGTTCCCGTTTCACGAAGACAGCTACATGTATTCGGTCAACATGGAGCAGCACCGGGGCGGCCCCGAGGGTTCGGTCTACGAGATGCGGTTTGATGTGGACGAACACTACGTCTCCGAGATGAAAGACCGGGCCATCGTTCTGGATCAGGACCCGCTGCGTTGTCAGTCTTTGCCGCACATGACATTGGCGGGCTGGGATTTGTTGGAACTGATTATGGTTAGCAAATCCGAAGACTATCCGGACCTGTTCGAGCTGCATCGTAACGGCAATCAGTGGCGCTGGATCAACAAGCCACTGGGCATTGATCACAGTTTCACCTTCATGGACGAAACCACGCTGCCTTACGGGCCGATGGAATACATAACTCGTCAGGCGCAAGGTGATTTCGCAGTGCTGGACCAGCGGGACGAGATGCTGTGGATGGACGCAGGTATGGTAACGACCCAGGCCGACTGGAGCCTGGATTTCGATATCGGCATGAACTTTTTTGAATGGCACGCACCTGTTCCAAAAGCACATGAGATGGGGATTTTCAAGCGTGCGCTGAAGTTTCTGTTGAACATTCAACAGGGCGCTCCGGCGCGCCGGTTGAACTGGACCATGACAGTGAACCCGCTGCTGGATACCAGCCCGGAAAACTACCACAAATGGGGCATCCAAAAGACTACACTGACGCCCGAAAACATAGCCCACAAACAGCATCTTCGGGTCGAGTTGCAAACCTTCTTCCGCCTGCCGCGGTCCAACGCGCTGGTGTTCCCGATCCGCTGCTATCTGTGCAGTTTTCAGGATCTGATGACTGTTCCAAAATGGGGTCGTCGTCTGCACCGCGTTGTACGTGATCTGCCGGTTGAACTGGCGACTTACAAAGGGTTCATCGACAACCGTCCAATGATGCTGGACTACCTCAGTCAGTTTGATGATGGATTGCCGACTTCCCCCGGAGTCTGGCCGGATCTGGAAACGGAACCGCCTTTGTCAAAATAAACGAGCATTATGAAGTGTTTTGGCTTTATGACTGAACCGGACAAAACACTTTGGCTAATTCCTAGAGATGATGCCGCATTGTATGACGCGCTTGCGCTGCTCCGCTCGTCATTTCAGTACATGGATGCCCGGATCGACCCTCCGTCTTCTATCCATGGTCTGACCGTGGGCGGGATGCAGGCGCATTGTCGGAAAGGCGGTGAAATCTGGGCCATGGGCCGACCGCTTATTGCGTGCATGTTTTTGACGCCCAAAGCCAACACCTTGTACCTTGGAAAGCTGGCGGTGAAGGAAGGAATGCGGGGGCAGGGTATCTGTCGCACATTAGTAGATCACGCTGCAAGTCGTGCAGCAGACCTTGGTCTATCAGTGTTGGAACTGGAAACGCGCGTGGAACTCACTGAAAACCACCGCGTGTTTTCAAGGCTTGGGTTTACAATCGTAGGTACCGGCAGCCACGTCGGCTATGACAGACCCACGGATTTCTTGTTACGCAAGCCGATCAGTTTGTCTGCGGATAACTGATCACTGAAATGTAGCGTGCTGGCAGGTTGACCAACCGTTCAGGTCCATGCGGCGCATCGGCGTCAAAGAACAAGGTATCACCCGGTTTCAGGGGGTATATCTTGTCGCCGTGTCGGTAATCTACCTCGCCCTCAAGCATGTAGATCGTCTCGATTCCGCCATGTTGAAACGTTGGGAACACGTCGGATTCAACGGTCAGGGTGATCAGGTAAGGCTCTACAATTACGCCAGAACCATTGGCACCAATATGCCCCAACAAATTATATTGATGATTGGCGCGTGTTCCTTCGCGCTCTAACTCGACGCCCTCGCCTGCTCTGGTATGAACCGCCTCGCGGCGCTCTTCAAATTGTCTGAAAAAGCTTGTCAGAGGAACTGAAAGCGCATCAGCGAGCGATTGGAGAGTCGTTAGGGAAGGCGATGTGTTACCGTTTTCGATCTTGGATAACATACCAATCGACAATCCGGTCAGCTGAGCCAATTCCGCGACCGTAGTATTCTGCTGTTTGCGAAAAGCACGAACCTCGCGACCAATGGCAACTTCAAGAACTTTTTCTCTGTCACCCGAGCGAACAGAATGCGGGTCCTGTGTCAGATTTGTCGCCATTTCTTTGTCGTTATTTTTCAATTTCATTCTTTCAATGTTTTGCTACACATGTCCAAACGGGCTCTGCAAGAAGACAAGCTGCATTACCCAATCCAGTTCGGACTACCATAGCATCAATTTTTCCTGTTAGTAAAATAATCATGCTGACAGAAAAATACTAGAAATCGAAATCCAATGGTTTTACGGCTTTCCGATAGCGTGCCTAACCTCAGTCATAAAGCCGTTGCGGATAGCAAATGAGATTACACTGAATCTGGATTCGTGGTCGTCCATAAGTCTGAATGTTCGTACTGAACGCAACTATTTCATAATCCAAAAGCGGGAAAGAGCCAAACATGGCTATTGCTCTACAACTCGGCTACAGCGGTTCATGCTACCAGCTTGAGCATTCGGAAGCCTGATTGCGCTCCGGCTGTTAATCGCTCCGCATCAATAATCCGACTTCACCAACTCGCAGTCTTTGGCGTTTGAAACTCCACCACTTGCTCGGCTTGAAATTCGAACATCGGGCTTTCTTTCTTGACCCGAAGTATATGTCACGACGCCTCTGCACCATAGATCACTTAGAAACCCGGAGATCGCAAATAACGGATCTAAAGATCTACCGTTTTTTTCGCCCGCTTTCACGCGTTAGATCCAAGCAACAATACCTGAATGTCGGCAACATTGGTACCGGTTGCTCCGGTCATCAAAAGATCACCCGACAGCGTCAAAGCCTTATGACTATCGTTGCTTGCCAACAGGGAGGCAGGGTCATGTCCAGACGCATGGATTCGGGCGATCGTTCCTGCATCCACCATTGCGCCCGCTGCCGGGGTTGGGCCGTCGCGGCCATCCGTACCGCCGCTAAGAAAAACCCAGTTGCCGGGTATCGTGCGCTCATGCGCCAATTGGGCGACGCGCAGCGCCAATTCCTGATTGCGCCCGCCGCAACCTGTTCCTGTCAGGCGTACAGTCGTTTCACCACCAAAAAGCAAGGCGGTTGGTTGGTCAAATTTGGCAGACATAGCTGCCTGAAAAATCTGTTCGGCTGCATCGGACACGTCTCCAATCAACGCGTCGGACACAATTTCAGCCCCACAGATCTGCGTCGCACAGCGAAACGCGGCTTCAAGACTAATCGTGTTCGATCCAATCAGGTTGTTTGCCGCCTCAACCGCTATAGAACGTTCAGGAATACTCTTCTCCAGGTGGGCACGGGCGGCTTTTGGGAACCGGTGCCAAATTCCGGCCTCGATGCAGGTCCTGCGGGCGTCCGCGTGGCTGCCGATTGGTGAGGCAGTTGGTCCGCTGGCTACGGCCCGAATGTCATCGCCTATGACATCCGACAGGATATACGCCGTGATCGGGGCAGGCGAACCGTGCCGCAAAAACCCGCCGCCTTTGAGCTGGCTCAGGTGCTGACGCACAAGGTTCATCCGAACGATGTCCAGCCCGGAAGATAGCAAAACCTCATTGACCGCGATTTTGTCCGAAAGAGTCAAGCCATCAACAGGCGCGGGGACCAAGGCCGACCCCCCGCCAGAGATCAGTGCAATGATCTGATCCTGCTTACGTGCTGCGCTGAGCAATGCGATGATCTGTCGCCCGGCTTTCAAACCGCGTTCATTCGGGATGGGATGCCCGCTGGTCAATACCGTCGCGCCGGGAACTTCATTCCAGTTGTCGCTGTGGGTTACAATCAGGGCGACGTGATCGCCCTGAACATGCTGTAATGCCTCCTCCATCATGGCAGGGGCAGCCTTCCCAATTGCGATCAGGATGCTGCGCCCGCTATGTTCTGGTGATGGCAATGGGTCTGATTGCAACCGTTGGCGCAAAGACATCGCTGGATCTGCTGCTGCGACGGCCTCGGCAAAGATGGCGGCGGCGCTGTCGCGCAGCGATACGGTCGATTGCACTGTCATGATGCGATCAAGCCGCGGCAATCTGTCCGGCTTTTTCCACCAGCACTTCGGCCTGACGGATTGAGGCATAGTCGATCAGACGACCATCCAGAGAAACGGCGCCTTTGCCCGCCGATTCAGCCTCGGCCATAGCGACGAGAATTCGCTGTGCTTTGGTGACTTCGGCATCTGAGGGTGACATGACCTCGTTAGCCAAGGCAATCTGGCTGGGGTGGATGGCCCATTTGCCTTCACATCCCAGAACTGCCGCCCGTTTTGCCGCGGCTTTGTAACCGTCCGGGTCCTGAAAATCGCCGAAGGGTCCGTCGATCGGGCGCAGGCCGTTGGCGCGCGCGGCGACCACCATGCGAGCCAGCGCATAGTGCCACATGTCGCCCCAATGCGTCATGCGTCCTCCGTCAGCATCCGGGTCAGTCAGAACTGAATAATCGGGGTTTACACCGCCGATGATCGTGGTCCGGGCACGGGTAGACGCGGCATAGTCGGCAACCCCGAAATGCAGACTTTCGTTGCGTTTGGAGGCGGCCGCAATCTCGCCGACATTCTGCATGCCAAGCGCGGTTTCGATGATATGTTCGAACCCGATCCGTTTCTTATAGCCTTTGGCGTCCTCGATCTGTGTCACCAGCATATCGACCGCGTAAACGTCAGAAGCTGTGCCAACCTTGGGGATCATGATAAGGTCCAGCCGCTCGCCGGCTTGTTCGACCACGTCCACCACGTCGCGATACATATAATGTGTATCCAGCCCGTTAATCCGCACCGACATGGTTTTGCTGCCCCAGTCGATATCGTTCAGGGCTTCGATGATGTTCTTGCGAGCCTGTTCTTTTTCATCAGGCGCAACCGCGTCTTCCAAGTCGAGGAAGATCACATCTACATCTGATTGTGCAGCCTTTTCGAACATTCCGGGCTGGCTGCCAGGGACGGCCAGTTCACTGCGGTTCAGGCGTGCAGGGGCTTGGTCGATGTTATGAAAACTCATGATTTGGGTCCTTCGTATTATAGGTTCGGATAGATCGGAAACTTGGCGCAAAGCTCAGCGACTTCGGCTTTGACCTTTGCTTCGACTGCGGCATTGCCTTCTTCGCCATTGGCGGCCAGACCGTCGACAACTTCGATGATCCAATCCGCGATTTGACGGAACTCGACTTCTCCAAAACCTCGTGTCGTGCCAGCAGGAGAACCAAGGCGGATGCCGCTGGTGAT
>NZ_JBXWNK010000023.1:0-18176 GCF_059610325.1 Ruegeria sp. YTSA064 | reverse complement strand
TGGGCGCTGCAAGTCGGCCAGATTGATGTAACGGACTTTGTGGATATCTACGGGTTGGTAAGCCCCTACAGTGGTTTCCAAAACCTGTCTTTCAATACCAACCCAACTATTAACACGCCCAATCAAGGCCTTGGCATCGCCGGTGGGGTAAAGCTGAGCGAAAACTTCTACGCTGTTGCGAGCGTCTCAGATGCAAACGCCGACCCGTCTGATCCAAACTTTGATGTGTTTAGCGATGGCAATCTCTTCAAGTCACTCGAACTTGGTTACACCTCTGGCTTTGATCGCATTTACTTCGACAATATCCACCTGACCCTTTGGCATGCGGATGCAGCCGACGATGGCAGCCGCCCTGAAGATTATGGGGCCGCGTTCTCAGCGGCTTGGTTTGTTGGCAATACATGGATGCCATTCTTTCGGGCAGGGGCCTCAAAAGGGACAGCGGCGCTTTACGATCGGTCGGTTTCTGCGGGTCTGGGATATTACGGTCGCAATACCGATCTGGCCGGGCTGGGCCTGAACTGGGCCGAGGCAAGAGGCATAGACGGTGATCAATTCACTCTGGAAGCATTCTACCGGTTTTCAATCTCGCCCGGACTGCAGATCACGCCATCACTGCAGTTCATTTCTGACCCGCTGCTGAACCCCACCCAGGATAGCATTACGCTGTTCGGTCTAAGAACCCGGATCGTTTTCTGACGGGTTCGAATGTGGCGCTAATAACAAAACAGTTAGGGAGGTTCTGTCATGAAGACCCTGTTGGCCGTAAGCGCTATCGCGATCACTTTTAGTGGCGCACTGCACGCGAGCGAAGAAAGCAAGACATGGGATGCGTCAGAAGAGGCGAAGCAATTCGTGCAAGACACAATCGTCCTCGGCATGTTGGCCAGCCCCTACGGCACTGGTTGGACCGACTACGACCAGCTTCATACTTACTTCGCGCGTGCTCGGGACAACGGCATTACGGGGCACGAAATGACGCTCGCGGCAGCAGATATGACCTTTGAAACCCTGCTTGAACAGCATTATCACTTTCGCTCGGCAATGGCGCAGCAACCGGAAAACTACCTGATCGTCAATGAAACCCGAGATATCGAAGCCGCCCATTTACAAGGTAAGACGGCCGTCATCTGGAACAGCCAAACCGCCACAATCCTGAACGGTGATCTTAAGAAAATGGCATTGCTAAAGGATATGGGGATCAAAAGTATGATCCTGGCTTACAATGACATTTTCCGAACCGGATCGGGGCAGTTGGCGGCCTATAACGGGCGCGACATTGGTCTGACGCCTTGGGGGAAGTCGGTCATCGATGAAATGGTACGGTTCGGTATCCTGCTCGACCTAAGCCACACGGGTTCAAAAACGGCCAACGACGCCATGAACTATATGGATGAGACCTATCCTGGCGTGCCTTATGTCTATACGCACTCTGTCCCAGCTGGGCTTTATGCGAACGAACCTAACGCCACGCCACGTGGATGCTATCGAGCCATTCCGGACGACGAAGCGCTACGCGCGGCCCAATCAGGTGGTTATATTTCTCCGACCTTCACCGAATGGATGATGGACGGTGTTTGGCCCGAGGATATCTCGCCCAAGCAGGCTGCTGATATGATCGACTACTATGTCCAACTTGTCGGGATCGACCATGTCGGGATCGCAACGGACGACATGTTTTCGACCGAGCTTGTTGTACAATTCGCAACTGCAAACGCGAGCATGTACGATGATGGCGGCTACATGATCGACGCGTTCAACAAAGGAGCCACCGGTAACGGAGAACTTGCCAAAATCCTTGCAGCGATTACCGATGACCTTTGGGCGCGAGGCTACTCAAACGAGGACCTTGCAAAGATTTATGGTGGCAACAAGATGCGAGTTTATGCGCAAGTTTGGGAAGGCAAACCGCCTGAGCAATTCCTGCAAGAATACCCCGAGCGTCTGCGCTTGAGGCAAGAACTTCGTGATGGGTTCTATTCGCGTTGATCCGCCCGTGTATTTTTCCAGGGCCCAAATCAGCTCTCTTGGAGAATTCTTTTCCCATCAAAGGTGGTAAAGGCGCAGAGAAGACAGCTTCACGCGCAGGACAGCAAGCCGGAGCGAGCCAACAAAATTCTTGGTACATTGTGGGGAAAGGATGGTGGGTGATGAGAGACTCGAACTCCCGACATCTTCGGTGTAAACGAAGCGCTCTACCAACTGAGCTAATCACCCGTGAGGGCTCATGTAGCTAAGCCCGTGCGCGGGCGCAAGAGGGTAGGGCACAATTTCTTCTGCAAATTTGTATCGCGCTACAGATCAGAGTTTCATGTCCTTGAGAGCGGCCAAGAGCTGCGCGACCTCATGTTCGGTGTTGTAGTGGCACAGCGAGATGCGGATACAGTCGTTCAGGCCTAAAGGTATCAGCACATTGCCGCTGTAGTGGTCCGCTTTTCGGGTATGGGTACGGATGCCTTGTTGGTTCAGCCGGGTCACCACATCCGCCGACGGAAAACCCTCGACAGTGATCGAGACCAGACCTTCGCGCGCGGGATTATCGGCACCAGCCAGGATCGTGATGTGGTCCATATCGCTCAGACCGGGCAGGTTGCCTGTACCTTTGATCATAGCATTGGTCAGGTGTGTTTCGTAGGCGTGTATCGCATGGCCGGCGGCCCGGATGCGGTCCCTGCGATCGGTTTCCTCCGAGACCTGTCCGCCGAGCCAGTCGAAATAGCCGACCACGTCGGTCATCGCGGCGTATGAGCCGGTGTCTCTAGTGCCAAATTCCCATCCGTTTGCTGGGGCGTCGATCAGCTGGTCGTGTGGCAGGGCGGTTAAGCGGTTCGAGATCCAGGCGATGCCATAACCGTGACGTGAGAACACTTTGTAAGGCGAGATCGCATAGCCATCGACGTCGTAGCTATCGATATCCATCTGGCCATGGGCTGCGTGCTGAATGCCGTCGACGATTATGAAGCAATCGGGTGCGACAGCGCGGATGACACGCGCTATGGCAGCCACATCCATCCCCATGCCCGTTACAGGCGAGGCGTGCAGGATCGTGGCGACGGCCACATCCGGGGTCATCAGCGCAGCATAGTCTTCGGCGGTGACAAGGCCCGTTGCGTCGTCATGGGGCACATTGACATAGTCAAGGCTGGCGATTTCAGCCCATCTGCGTGCGGCGCTGCGACTTGCGGGGTGTTCGATGGAGCTGCCGATCACCTTACCCCCCTTCGGTGCATTCACGCAGGCCGTGCGGATCATGCGGAACAGCAGCTCTGTCCCGCTTTCGCCGACAAAGAACTGACCTTCCGAGGCGTTCATGAAGACAGATAAATCTGCCTTCGCGCGGTTGATGATATCGACCAGCGCATGACTGGCGACGTTGTCCCGCCCCTGATTATCCGGGATCGCAGCGAATTTGGCCGAGGTGTCGATCACCGTATTCAGGGTCAGTGCACCGCCTGCATTTTCAAAGAAAATGCGTGGCCCCTGAAACGGGCAGGCGTCGACATGGGCAAAGCGTGAGCGGATTTCTTCAATCAGTCCGGGAGTCTGGTGCAGCATGTTCAACGGTTCCTGTCTTGGTTTGGCTCACATCAGCCTGAATGCCTGCCGGGTTCAATCCCAATTGCGACAGAAACGCGTGTCGTAGTAGAACCAGATGTCTCCTTGCGCCGGGAAAGGGCCTTGCCTGCCCCGTGTCGCCTCCGATATGCCCAGAGAGACTGCAACCCTTTGAACCGGAGGCACAAGATGCGCTGTCTGATTGCGGCTCTGGCGTTATGCACGCTGATCGCAGCTCCGGTTCGGGCCGAGGGGGTGCTGGTCTTTGCCGCGGCCAGCCTCAAGACCGCACTGGATGCCATCGCACCCGGGTTTGAGGAAGAAACCGGGTACAATGTCACAGTGTCTTACGCCGCTTCATCGGTATTGGCGCGGCAGATTCAGGTTGGGGCCCCTGCAGATCTGTTCATATCGGCCAATGAAGAGTGGATGGATGTGCTGCAAAGCGAAGATTTGATCGATACTGCTTCGCGGGTGGACTTGCTAAGCAACGGGTTGGTGCTGATTGGCACGCCGAGTTCGGAAACCGCCGAAATTGGAGCTGGGTTTGATCTGCTCTCCCAGTTGGATGGGGGTTATCTGGCGTTGGCATTGGTCGATGCCGTTCCTGCAGGTATCTATGGCAAGGCTGCCTTGCAGGGTTTGGGCATGTGGAACGAAGTACAGTACCAGATCGCACAGACAGATAATGTTCGCGCAGCACTGGCGCTGGTGGCGACGGGTGCTGCACCGCTGGGAATTGTGTATCGTTCAGATGCAATTGCCGAGGATCGGGTGGGTGTGATCGGAACAATCCCGCCTGAGCATTATCCGACAATTGTCTACCCTGCAGCCCTGACCCGCACCGCAAATCCAGATGCGCAGGCATTTCTGACCTATCTGCAAGGAGAAACCGCGCAGGCAGAGTTTCTGAGGCAGGGTTTCACCCTGCCGGACGGGTGACGAGATGGGGTGGTTGGGACCAGCAGAGATCGAGGCGTTGCACCTGTCGTTGCGCGTGTCGCTCTGGGCGACGCTAATAACGCTGCCATTCGGAATCTTCGTGGCCTACGCCTTGGCGCGTTGGCGCTTTCCGGGGCGGCAAGTGTTGAATGGTCTGGTGCATTTGCCGCTGATCCTACCTCCGGTCGTAACCGGCTATCTGTTGCTGCTGACATTCGGCATTCAGGGGCCGCTGGGTGGGCCGTTGGCCGAGCTTGGTATCGTTTTCGCGTTCCGCTGGACCGGTGCGGCGCTTGCAGCTGGGATCATGGCCTTTCCACTGATGGTGCGCGCGATCCGTTTGTCGATTGAGGCGGTGGATCCCAAACTGGAGCAGGCCGGGGCTACGTTGGGTGCGTCGCGTCTGATGGTCTTTGGAACGGTGACGCTGCCGATGATCCTGCCTGGGGTTATCGCAGGCGCAATACTGGCCTTTGCCAAAGCGATGGGAGAGTTCGGGGCCACGATCACTTTTGTTTCAAATATACCGGGCCAGACCCAGACTCTGCCTTCCGCCGTCTATGCGTTTTTGCAGGTGCCCGGGGGTGAGGCGGCGGCGACGCGATTGGTGATCATCTCGATCATAGTCGCCATGGGGGCGCTGCTCTTGTCAGAATATGTGGGCCGCCGTGTGGCCAAACGGGTGGCAGGGTCATGAGTCTGTCTGTTCGCATGCAACATAATCTGCCGGCTATTGCGCTCGATTTGGATTTTGAAGCGCCTCCGGGTGTCACAGTCCTTTTTGGGCGCTCGGGTTCCGGGAAGACCACGGTGGTCAATGCCGTAGCCGGGTTGCTGCGTCCCCAAGCGGGACGTGTTGCAGTGGGTGATTGGGTTTTGTTCGACACGGATTGCGGGGTTTGGCTGCCGCCACATCGGCGGCGATTGGGATACATCTTTCAGGAAGGCCGATTGTTCCCGCATCTGACTGTGCGTCAGAATCTGAACTATGGTCGTTGGTTTGCCCCGCGCGAAGTACAGCGCGAAAACCCGGATCGCGTGATCGAGATGTTGGGCATCGGCCACCTGCTGGATCGGCGCCCGGCTATGCTGTCGGGCGGTGAGAAACAGCGCGTTGCCATTGGCCGCGCCTTGTTGGCCAGCCCGCGCCTGATTCTTGCAGACGAGCCCTTGGCGGCACTTGACGATGCGAGGAAGGCGGAAATCCTGCCCTATTTTGAGCGGTTAAGGGATGAGGTCTCGGTTCCAATCCTTTATGTAACACATTCGGCAGCCGAGGTTGCGCGGTTGGCGACGTCGGTCGTGGCGCTTCAGGATGGGCAGGTGGTACGCTTTGGCCCTGCATCCGAAGTGCTGGCCGACCCGTCAGTTGCCCCCGCCGGTGTGCGCGCCGTGGGTGCGGTGCTAAGCGTTCGCGTGGCGGCTCATCACAATGATGGTTTATCTGAATTGGACGCAGGCGGGGCGCGGTTGTTCCTGCCGCGCATTGCGCACCGTATCGGCGAAGACCTGCGTATCCGTATCCCTGCGCAAGAGGTGATCTTGTCGAACAGACCGCCAGAAGGGCTGTCAGCGCTGAACGTGCTTTCGGGGCAGGTCGAAAAGATACGGCCAGGCGAAGGGCCTGGTGCCATTGTGTCGGTCAACACACCTGCTGGGATTGTTCTAGCCCGCGTGACCCGGCGCTCAGTCGCGGCCTTGGGGTTGCAGCAGGGCAGCAGTTGTTATGCGGTGATCAAGACTGTCGCGCTGGCCCCACAGGATGTTGGTGGG
This sequence comes from Ruegeria sp. YTSA064, assembly GCF_059610325.1. NCBI lineage: Bacteria > Pseudomonadati > Pseudomonadota > Alphaproteobacteria > Rhodobacterales > Roseobacteraceae > Ruegeria > Ruegeria sp. YTSA064. The sequence continues at coordinate 11,906 of NZ_JBXWNK010000023.1, read as the reverse complement.
CGGGTCGTCTAAGGATTAGGCAAGCGCGCGTGCCTCATGCTCGCGCAGAATAAGGCGCGCGGCATTTCCGAATCCGTTGTGTTCGTCTGTCGCGCGGTCGGGGAAAATCTCGACGAGTTCTTGCAATGCGTCAGACGAAAGCGTGTAAAGAGTTTCTTCACCCAGAAATAGGCTTTCAGCTGGCGCCCCTTCGGCGGTTAGAATCTCGTGCCTGTCCAAAAGGATATGCAAATACTCGACAGGCTGGTCGCTTGTTTCGATATCGATGCCCGGCCAGGAGCAAAGGTGTTTTGCGGCGACCAATACTTCGGGCGCACCAAATAGCATCTGGACCTTGGGACCACTTATCAGAATTCGATGCTGTTGAGAGACCAGAAGATCACGGGATGGAATATCTGGCCCAAGACTGCCTGCAGTAAGCCGCACCGGTCGCATTGAAGGGTTCGCACGTAATCGCCCATGGTCCAATCGGCTGCTTTCGATCCAGCGGATGGGCTGCAAGCCGTGATCGGCGGTCAACACTTCGTCATTCACCTGAAGAGTTTCGATCGGTTGCGAACCGACTTCGGTCTCGATCAACGTGCCTGCAGTAAAACACACACCTTCAATTGTGATGGTGACATCGGTTGTTTCCGGAGCTGCATTAAAATTAAAGCCGAAGACGCTGACGACGGCGTTGACTTCAACCGTGAACGTATCGGTGACGATTTCGCCATTATCCAAACTGTCGAAAAAGGTAGGGTCGACCGTATAGGTCCATTCGCCTGTAGCTGGATCTATGCTGGCTGTCCCGTGATCGGGCGGCGTCTGGATTGACCAGTCCTGCGAGACGATGGTGGCACCGCTGGTAATATCAAGATCACCGGTTGCCACATTCGGTGGATCATCTGTCACCGAACCTGTTGTATCGCCGACTATCGAGACCATGTTATGATCCCTCCTGCTCTAGCACTCGCGCGAATTCATTTTTTCTGTAAAGGCGCATGTGCACCTCAGCGTTCTGGTCACGGGTCCATTCGACGATTCGGTTTCGGGTCAGGTCGCTGTCCATCCGGTTAGTGCGCACCCGGGGATGTGGGATCTCGCGTTTTAGCATCTCGACAATTTGGTTGGTCTGACCAAACGGAGCGACCATGTCGATGATCCAGAAAGACGTACCGCTGGTGAAATCGGTGTCATTCAACGGCTGTTCCTGTACCGCATAGCGATGTTCGGCTTCAGGGCTTAGACCGGCGAAAGTCACAAACCCGCGCGGAAATCCGTTTTGCCGAAAGATATGATACTGCCCCAGACGCAAGGGCGTTTCAAAGGCATAAAGCGCCTGACCTAAGTTGCGATCCCGATGTGTTTTGGTCAGTGCCGCGAGATAAAACACTGCACCGAAATCGGCGTATTTTTCAGGTGAAATGTCGAACCAGTCTTTTGGAAATGACGTCTGCACGGGTCACTCTGGAAACTACGGTTCCTCAGATCATAGCGCGGATCATATTCAATGAAAGGATATTCATGGTGGGTAACCAAGAGCGCACGAATTCGACATTGTACCAGAAGCAAGAATGCTGTCATGGTATGTTATTGATTGAATTCACGCTTTGACGGCGTCGATCGAAGTTATCGAATGAGGTATTGGATATGCGAATTCTGAAGCTTGCATGCCTGGTGGCTGCTTTGGTGTCCCCCACACTTTCACAAGCCGTTGGCTTCGGCGTAGGTGTGCGGCCCGCATTTCGAACAACAGTCACGCCATTGAATGATGGCACCTACGAGGTGGCTGCGATCGGTACATCAGCGCCGGTGGCCTATTGGTGCGGGATCGGTGATTTTGCGATCAGGACGCTACGGACATCGGCGACCCAACGTATCTATATCTCGAAACCCTATGAGAGAGGTGCCCGTACGGTGCAATTTTCTCTGTCACCGCCTGAAGGGGCTGAAGATGTCACAACATATTCCGTCACGGTCAAAACCGTAGGAGCAAATATGACGGCAGGGTCGGCTCAGGGATATTGTTATGACAATTTCATAGATTTTGGTTTCTGACCATCAGATCCATTTCGCCAGCGGCGGCAGGCTCATGAGAACGGCATCGGGATCATGCCCGGTTTCCAGACCAAACTTGGTGCCACGGTCGTAAACCAGATTGTATTCCGCATAGAGGCCACGATGTACAAGCTGCGTAGTCTTGTCCGTGTCATTGAAACTCAGAATTCGACGCTTCTCGACCAGAGGAAAGAACGCTGGAAGGAATGCGCGGCCAATATCCTGGGTCAGGGAGAAATCTGCCTGCCAGTCGCCAGTACAATAGTCATCCATGAATATCCCACCAACACCTCGTGCGCGTTTGCGGTGGGGGATGTAGAAATATTCATCGGCCCAATCTTTGAGGCGTGGATAATGCGCCGCACCATGCGGATCCAAATGAGCCTTTTGAGTGGCGTGGAAATGAGAGGTGTCCTCGTCATATTCGATGCAAGGGTTCAGGTCGGACCCGCCACCGAACCACCAGGCATGCGGTGTCCAAAACATTCGTGTGTTCATGTGAACCGCAGGCACATGCGGGTTCTGCATATGTGCCACCAGGCTGATGCCAGACGCCCAGAAACGCGGGTCATCTTTCATTCCGGGAATGCCCTTGCGCGCAGCCATCGCATTCTGCGCGCGTTCGCCTAGTGTGCCGTAAACGGTTGAAACATTAACGCCCACTTTTTCGAACACGCGACCGCCGCGGATAACGGACATCAAGCCGCCACCAGCGTCCGAGCCATCGTCGGATTGGCGGGTGGTTTCTTTCACTTCAAAACGGCCCGGTTGATTGTCTGAGAATGGGCCAGCGGCGTGGCTTTCCTCAAGCGCTTCGAACGCCATGATGATCTCATCGCGCAATTGGCGAAACCATGCGGAGGCGGTGTTTTTTTCTGTGTCAAACATCGATGTCAATGAGCTGGTGCCGCGACCGGGTCTAGCAGGGTGCGGCCGCCGTCAATGGTCAGGATTTGCCCTGTCATGAAACCCGCGGCATCCGATGCAAGGAACTGCGCTGTTTCGGCCAGTTCGTTAGGTGCTGCAATTCGCGCCAGGGGCGTGTGTTTTTCGATATCATCACGGAAGTCGCGATTTTCCTTCAATGTGGATTGCAACGAGGCGCTCATTACCGATCCCAGAGCAATTGAGTTCACGCGGATGCGGCTCGGCGCCAATGCTACAGCAAGCGAACGGGTCATCTGATCCAGCGCGGCTGTTGAGACCGAGTAGGCCATCAGGTCCGGGTGGGTTCGGCGCGCAGCAATCGAGGACAGGTTGATGATCGAACCTGCAGGGTTCTCGGTGTCACCATCAGCCTGTTTGATGAACCGCTTGGCGATCAGTTGGCTCAGTCTCAGCGCAGGCATCAGGTTCTGGTTCAACAATGTACGGACCGAGTCATCATCCGCGTCGAGCGGGTCTGAAGGGATGACCTGCCGTGCGCCATTGATCAGGATATCCACTTGATCGAAAGCATCCAGCGTTGCCGAGAGTAGGTTGGCGATGGTTAGCTTTTCGCGCAGATCGCCCGCAAAATAACGGATATTGCTGTCATCCACCTGTTCACCCAGCTCTTCAGACAGGCGTTTTTCATCCATGTCGGCAAACATGACATTGGCACCTGCATCCGCAAAATGCCGCCCGATGGCAAGCCCGATGCCGTTGGCACCGCCGGTGACGATTGCGGTCTTGCCCGCGATTGAAAAGGACATGCGAATCCTCCTGAGTTCTGGCGCAGGTTAGCGGGCCTCAGCCCCGAGGGCGAGAGGCATGAAATACCTTGAATCGGTTGTCTCCTGCGACTTCTTCAACGCGCGTGAAGAACTCGGCCAGGGTGGCTTCGTAGGGTAGGTGGCGATTGGCAACCATCCAGAGTTGCCCGTTGCGTGTTAGGTTTCGTGCGGCGTTTGCGATGAATCCCTGCCCAAGGGCCGAGTCAGCACTGCGCGAGGTGTGAAACGGCGGGTTCATGATCACCATGTCCAGTGGCTCGGGTGCGGTCCAATTGGTTGCGTCGGCCCAGTGGAACTGCGCACGAGGGTCGGTGACGTTGGAGCGGGCACAGGTGAGTGCGGTGTGATCCGCCTCAACCAAATGCAGGCTGTGCAAGGTGTCGTCGATCAGCCCGGCGGACAGAAAGCCCCAGCCTGCGCCCAGATCAGCAATGCGCGTAACGCGCTTGGTTGGCAGAGACCTCTGCAGCAGGGCTGAGGCAGGATCGATACCGTCAGCGGAAAACACACCGGGTGCGGTGTGGAATCCGTCGACCATTTGGTTTTCAGGCGCAGCCCAGTCGGCAAACGCGTCCGCATCAGACTGAAACCAGAAAATCTTGCCATGCGCTTTCGAAATCGGCCCGTTGATTGCGACCCGCTTGCGGATGTCTTTCAGCAAACTGTCGACGCCATCGGTTTTGGCCCCGTCCACCACAATGATCCCGCTGGCGCGGCTGCAAGCCTGATGAACCAACGCCCGGGCCAGCGCTTTGGCACGCGGCAGGAAGACGACAGCATCCTGGCTGGGCGCGTCACTGTTGGGCGTTGCCACAAAACCTTGCGCGGCAAAATGATCGTGAAAGGGTTTGAAGGGTTGTACCACCTGCGTCTCGTGCGGCAGGTCCGACAGATCGTTATTGGGGGTTGGGGCCAGCACGGTCAGAGGTTGTGACAGGCTGAGCCCGCTGCTTAGGGCAAGTTCAAGGCGAGGAGACATGGCCGCGCGTTATTCTTCGCGTTCCATGGTGCATTGCAGCGGGTGCTGATGCCTGCGCGCGAAATCCATCACTTGCCCGACCTTGGTTTCGGCAATCTCATGGCTGAACACGCCAACCACTGCGACGCCTTTCTTGTGCACGGTCAGCATGATTTCGAACGCCTGCGCATGGGTCATGCCGAAGAACCGTTCCAGCACATGCACCACAAACTCCATCGGCGTGTAATCGTCATTCAGCAGCAACACCTTATACAGTGGAGGCCGCTTGGTCTTGGGACGCGTTTGCACCATGACCGACGTGTCGTCGTCCTGGTCGTCCTTGTCCGACATGATCCACTGGTGTTCGCGCATTACTGTAAGAGAATCCCGATTCAAGCTTCGGTTTGTTTGAGGGCTTATATAACGTCACTGTGGTCAGAGAAAAGAGCTACGAGTCGGAATCGCAATGCAGGACAAATTGACCACAATCGCGTTCGATGCGGATGACACGCTGTGGCATAATGAGCGGTTTTTTCAACTGACGCAGACCTATTTTGCCGAATTGCTGGCCGATCACGCCGAGCGCGATCACCTGATGGAACGTCTTCTTGCCGCTGAAAAGCGGAACATCCAGCACTATGGGTATGGCATCAAGGGTTTTACCCTGTCTATGATCGAGACAGCGATCGAGGTGACCGAAGATCGCGTCCCTGCGCGCGTTATCCGCCAACTTGTTGAAGCGGGGCAGGAGATGCTGGCGCATCCCATCGAACTGCTCCCCCATGCGCGCGAGGCCATCGAGTCGGTGGCCGAGACGCACAGGGTTTTGCTGATCACCAAGGGCGACCTGATCGATCAGGAGCGTAAGCTGGCGCAATCCGGATTGGGTGAGTTATTTGACGGGATCGAAATCGTGTCCGAGAAAACAGCGGCGACTTATTCGACGATTTTCGCGCAGCATGGGGATGGTCCCGAGGCCTCGATGATGATCGGAAACTCGATGCGGTCTGACGTGGTGGCGCCCATCGAAGCGGGGTGCTGGGGCGTGTATGTGCCCCACGGGCTGGTCTGGGAAATTGAGAAGGCTGAAACTCCGGCCGGCAATCCCAGATTTTGTGAGTTGCGCGATCTGGGCGATCTCTCGGCTCTGGTTGCCCGGATTTCCTGACCTGTTGCCGTTTCACATCAGTTGCGAAAAATTCGATGGATTGGCTTGCCTGATTTTTGGCGTAATCGCGGGTTTGGTGTCTGGGCGCGCAACTACTACCACATGTAGTGCAGTGATGGGTCGGAGTGGGTGTAACGACACGCAGCTTTCAGTTTCTTTAAGCCCGTCCCTGTGTTAGCCTGACCAATATCAAAACAAAAATTGCTGACCGGGAAAACCCGGCGGCGCGAGGCAGACAGAGGCAAAGATCGTGCAGATTCGGCGGACAGTTCCGGCCCGAATGGGCTTATTCCTTATAGCATTTCTGTGGCTGCTTTCTTTTGCGCCACTTCAGGGCATGGCTGCCCCCTACGCGGCGATGGTTATTGACGCGCGCACCGGGGAAGTGCTGCATTCCCGCAATGCCGACACGCGGCTCCATCCGGCATCGCTGACCAAGATGATGACGCTCTACATCGCGTTTGAGGCGGTGCGGAATGGTGAGATCACATTGGACACTCAGGTTCGGATCACCAAGAAGGCGGCGGCTGAACCTCCGTCCAAGCTGGGGTTGCGTACCGGCCAGCGAATCGCGTTTCGGTATCTGATCCGGGCAGCAGCAGTGAAATCGGCCAATGATGCAGCTACAGCAATTGGTATCGCGCTTAGCGGATCCGAGGCGGCCTTTGCCCGTCGTATGACCCGTACCGCCAAGGCGATGGGGATGAGCCGGACGACTTTTAAGAACGCTCATGGCCTGACCGAGTCGGGTCACTTGTCCACCGCGCGCGACATGACCACGCTGGGCCGTCATTTGCTGTACGATTACCCGCAGTATTACAACCTGTTCTCGCGCCAATCGACGCATGCCGGGATCAAGACCGTTCCGAACACCAACCGCCGGCTGCTGGCTGCCTATAAAGGTGCAGATGGGATCAAGACCGGCTATACTCGCGCGGCCGGATTTAACCTGGTTGCTTCGGCCAAGCGCAAGGATGAACGCATCATTGCCACGGTCTTCGGCGGCAAGTCCGGCGCATCGCGCAATGCGCGTGTAGCGGAGCTTCTGGATATGGGCTTCCGCCGCGCACCTTCGCGTGCTCCAATCCGCAAGCCAGCCCGCCCATCCTATGCAGGTAATGCGGGCTTGGGCGCTGTACAGGTCGCTCAGGTTGGTCCACCGAAGAAAAGCTTGCGCCCGGTACTGCGTCCTACGGAAGCCTCTGCTGTGCAAGTTGCAGGTGCAGTTGCCGAAACGGCCGAGAAAAATGGTTCCCGTATTCAAGACGGTATTGCTGCCGCCATCGCTGCAGCGGATATCGCACCTGCGGACAGCGCAACACGACCGGTTTCGCGGCCTGAGGATGTGGTTCTGGCCTCGGTTGAACCGGCCAGACAGCCAGAGCCGGAACCCGAAGTGGTTACCCGCCTGTCAACATCCGGCGGTCACCTGTGGGGTGTCAATGTGGGCCGATACACCACGCGATACGAGGCCGAGAAAGTTCTGTTGAAAACCGCGCTGTCGGAAATGACCACTTTGGAAGGCACTTTGCGCAAGGTGAACCAAAGCGCGCGCGGGTTTGATGCGACCTTTCAGGGCATGACCCGCGAACAGGCCGATCTGGCTTGCCGCCGGTTGCAGGCGCGCAACGTCACATGTTTCATGATCGGGCCGTCATAAGACCCGACATACTCTCCTGGATGGGTCTGGGCTGCGATGATCTCGCAGCCCTTTTTTCATCCGATCAGTCGAAAACGTGACCATGCTGGTACTGTTCGTCCTGCCCGGCGGCAGCGGTCAGGGCAGCAACATTGTCTTTGGTAAAGAAGCCATCATAGTGATGGCAGCGCTCGATATACTCAGTGATCAGCAATGTATGTTTCGAGTGCTTCGAGAAGATCTGTTTAAGATTCGGATCGTCTTTGCACTCGCCCACCACATGGGCAAGAAATGGCACACCTTTGTCTTTGAGTGTATTCACTACGAAATCGACATTTTTCTCACCTGCGGCATGATCACCATCCTGAATCTCGACTGCCATGTGGTGCAGGCGGCGTCCAAAGTTGCGCACGAAATCCTCGGTCGGCATCGGCAGTTTGGCGAAGGAATTTACGAAGGATGGCGTGTTGTTGGCAGTGAAGACCTTGGCGGGGGATTTCTTGTCGTCATCCACATTGGCGTTACGGTTCACGTTGGTTGACGAGTTCATGTCAAAGATGTTGTACGCCCCCCAGAAATAATAGGGGACCATGGTCAGAAACTCAAGGATCGCGTCCTCGCGCTCTCCAGCGAGAACCCGCGTGGCGAGGTGATCGATCCCCAGCATCAGCGGAGAGATTTTGCTGTCGGCGCCAAAGGCTGCGGCCTGATCCAGCCGCGCTTGTTCCGCATCGCTCAGCATCACGCGATCGCCAAGCCCCAGACTGTCGGTGTCGTTGAAATCATGCGTTGAATAGCCGACGCGGTTGCACGTGAAATCCGACGGCGTCGTAAACCGGTAACCGTCCAACGTGTAGAATGGGTTTTCCGTATCCCCGGAATATTCGAACCGAATATTCTGATCCTCCAGCGTTCCCGTCAGGTTCTTCAAATCGGTGGCGCCGTAAATCTCACCCACGTAGCGCGTCTGAGGCGTGCCGCGCGCCAGCGGGTACATTCTGTTGATGCGGGGAATGAAATCTTCGAACGCCGAACTGAGCGGAGCCATCAGGATCAGCGCCGGGTAATCGGCATGTGAGTGCATGACCGCGAACTTATGCGTCTGGCCCAGATAGCTGGCAGTATGGCGATAGGGGGTCATTACATAAAGTTCGACCAACGTGTCGAACAGCGCATCGGTTTCAACCTGAATGACGATCGCGCGCATCGCGCCTACCTGATCCGCGATGCCCGAGCTGATGCGACGCTCGTAAATCCTGGGCAGATATTCGGTGAAGAAGTCCGAGTTTTTCTTGTCGCCCCTTGGCTGGTAGGACATCAGATCGAAAGACATAGGCTCATCTCCTTGCGGCGCGTTGCTTGGATTTGTGGTAGTCAGATCATGCACTTGCCACTCATGCTAGGCGCTAAGGCCTGCATGGGCAACAGTTTGGAGATGGGGTTCCAAAGTTACGTTGTTGTGACTAGCGGATGAACTTTGTGACCTCGACACCGCCTGCGATCAGGTTCTCGCGCACGGAGTGCGCGATCTGAACCGCCGTCGGGCCATCACCATGCAGGCATATCGTATCAATTGAAGTCTCTAGCCGCTTGCCGGATTCGGTGATTATCGCACCTTCTTTCACCATGTTCAGTATGCGCGGCCCTGCCATCGCGGGATCATGGATGACCGCCCCCGGCAAGGATCGGTCTACCAGCGTGCCGTCGTCGTTGTAGGCGCGATCCGCAAAGATCTCACCCACCCATTTGCAACCTAGCTCGCGCACAGCTGCTTCCTGCTTGGTCACCGCAAGCACCATTATGATGATGTCGGGGTCGACATCCAGCGCGCCCTGATAACAGGCGCGCGCCATGTCGATATCGGCCGAGCACATATTGGCCAGTGCGCCGTGCAATTTGAGGTGCCGGACTTTTGTACCTACGGCCTTGGCCATACCGATGGCCGATCCGAGTTGATAACGCACAAGATTGCGCAAACTGTCATGAGGCACTTTCATGTTTCGACGCCCGAACCCCTGTAGATCGGGAAAACCGGGATGCGCGCCAATACCAACACCGTTCTCGGTCGCCAGAGTCATGGTCTTGGCCATCACATCCGGGTCACCGGCGTGAAAGCCACAGGCGATATTGGCCGAAGTGATGATCTTCAGCAGACTTTCATCATCCCCCATGTTCCAGGGGCCAAAGCTCTCGCCCATATCTGCATTCAGATCGACGCTCGGCATCGCGATAACTCCTTATTCGGTGGCGGAGATCATTCCGCTGATCAATTGGTAGGACAGAAGGTCCGGGATGTCATGTGGATCGCGGACCAAGGGTTCGACGCGCCCCGGTATGCGGGCCAGTTCGGCGTCAAAAGCGGCTTGTAGTGTCACAGCTTGTTCCATCGATACAAACTCGAACCGAACCTCGCCCCCCGCCGGGGTCTGTGCCGCGCGGGGCAGATCACAGGGTAGGACGGTTGCGATGCGCGGGTAGCCTCCGGTGGTCTGGCATTCGGGAAGTAAGATGAAGGGTGCACCGGTACCGGTCATCTGTATATCGCCGGGGGTTATAACTTCTGAAAGGATGTCTAACTGGCCTTTGGCAGCGAAGCCGTCGCCTTCGCTATCTAGCTGCATGCCCATCCGGTTGGCCCGGGCGCCACGGTAGAAAGTCGTTCGTGTAAACCGCGCAAGTGTACCTTCATCGAACAGCGCAGTCTGAAAGCTGGCCACGACCCGCAGCAAGCCTCCCGAGAATCTATCGTCGGCACGCAACTTCAGGCCCGTCGTTCCTGCTCCAGGTGCGGGCAGTCGATCGCCGGCCCGAACAGCGCGCCCGATCCTGGCGGTCAGATGTGCCGCGCGAGAGCCCAGTGTCATTTCGGTCTCGACCCCGCCGCCCAAGTGTAGATACCCATAACTGCCCTGTTGAACCGACCCGATAACCAGTCGCTGTCCGACCTCCATCTGGTGCGAGGCATTCCACAGAACCGGGCTGCCATCGATACTGGCCTGCATAGGTGCGCCGGTTAGCGCGATGGCGGTTGGCACGGTTGCCTCGAACTCGCCCCCGATCCCCGCCATTTCCAGTGCTGCGCAGTCTGGGGCGTTACCCAGTAAGGCGGCTCCTTCGTAAAGCGCCATTACATCTGCGGCACCCGAACGTGACAGGCCTTGATCCAGATACCCAGTACGCCCTTGATCCTGAACCGTGCAAGCTGGACCGATGCGATGGACGATCAGCGTCATGCCGTGATCTCCTTGCAACTCGCACCGCCAGAACCATCGGTGCAGGTTCTCCGGATATCCTCAAGTTCCTCGCGCGAGACAGAGATGAACTGCATCTCATCACCGGGGTTGAGGGCAAAGCTCTGCTCCATGTCCGGGCGAAAGCAACGGAAAGCGGTTTGCCCTACATGGCGCCATCCGGTTGGAGTTGGCCCTGAGAACAGAACAAATTGCGAAATTGCCAGAACCAACGCCCCCTCGGGCACCATTGGCGTCAGCTCTTTCAGGCGTGGAATGTTGAATTCGGGTCCTAGTGGCCCAAGATAAGGTTGGCCCGGAGCGAACCCGATGGTTAGTACCCGCACGCGCGATTGGCTGAGACGATCGATGGCGTCTGCAGTTGACAATCCGGCTGCCAGCGCTGCGTCTTCTAGCTGTGGCGCAAGATCGGTACCGTAGACTGTCGGTACTTTCCAGAATCGTCGCCCCGCAGGCAAGGGTGCGGCGTACCAATCGCGGCTGTCCAACATCGCGCGCAGCAACTCTTCGATGTCGTGATGCGACAGGCTTGAGGGATTGAACCGTATAAATGCAGATGCCAGCGAGGCCGACGTCTCAAGCACACCGTCGATCTGTTGTTCTTCGACCGCGCCGCGAAATGCCAGAGCGGCGCGGTTGGATGGCTCGGACATGGTTTGCGCAAAAGTCACCAACAGACCGTCTAATCCAACGGTTCGTAGCAGGGGAAACTTAGTGTCAGTCGTCATATCACGGTCACAGGCGTATCGGTTGAACTTCTGAGAGACCTGAGCCTATCCATAGCCAATGCGCAAGGCCTTGTAGGATAGTTGGGCAATGCGCTCGGCGGCGCCGATGCTGGATGCGATTCCGGGATTGGAAATGAATCGCTGCTTCCCATCGAGTCGGTCCAGTCTTGTGGAGGTGGCGTAGTGCACTCACTATATATAGGGTTTGAACCAACACGCACTGAAACCTGAGCGGTATGCCTGATAGGTTTGAAGGATGCTTTTAACAGTTTTCGGTGAGATTGATAGTTCGTAAGTTATTGATATATTGATATAAAAAGCGAAATTGAAGTTTTTTACGACTTTCTTGAATTTTCCACTTGCGCGTTGAATGTGTAAGGCATAGAACGCCCTTCACCGGCGCTGCT
>NZ_JBXWNK010000022.1:0-18758 GCF_059610325.1 Ruegeria sp. YTSA064 | reverse complement strand
CTTCCCGGGAGTGGCCGCCCTCTCGATCTGCGAAGCACTGCTGCTGGCTATGAACGATAACAAAGTCCTGCCTGAACGTTGTGACCCGCTATGATGAATTCCTGAAAAGTGCGGGGTCGACCAAATCGGCTGAGGCCGGAGAACCGGAGCCTGAGCCTGTCGCCAAACCGCCCTTGTCGCAGCGTGCGGCTGTCACTGGACCACGCTCTAACGATCCACCCGGGTATGACGGATACCTTGATCAAGGTGTGGTCGGCTACGGATACTTCGAAGATCCGCGCGAGACGACCGATGACGAGGAAACAGCCGAGGACCGCCAGCTAACGCAAGCAATCGAAACGGTGAAAGCACCCAACTTTGCGGGCAATCTCGGCAACCTCTTGAATCTGGCACCGATCAGCCCGGACAGTGAGCCCAAGCTTGCCGATCTGGCACATCGGCTCTCACCTGACGAGCTGATCAACAGGCTGATGCCACTGTTCAGCGGCAAAAACGTAAAGATCAGTGGCCATTCGCTGCACCACGTTTGAATAGGCAAGAAGCGGACAAATTTGCCGTTGGCTCAATCGTTTCTGAGGACCGATCTCAGCCCAAAGCCGACATTCAAAACAAGCCTTTGCAATTCTGGCTTTGCGAACTTTGCTGTCCCTCATCAAACGAACCAAAAGAGTTTTGTGCTACGATTGCAGAGAGACGAAAGCTGTAAGGAGAAGAAGTCATGGATGGCAAGGTTTGCGTCATCATCGGTTTTGGCCCTGGATTGGGCGCCGCATACGCTGAGATTTTCAAGCATGCCGGTTACTCTCTCGCACTGCTGAGCCGCTCGGGCGCCACATTCGGTGACGAGGGTTCAACTGATACGTCAGTTCGATCCTACAGATGCGACGCCGGAGACCCGGATAGCTTGAAAAAAGCGCTTACCGCAGTCCAGAGCGATCTAGGGGAAATTGATGTCGTTATTTACAACGCAGACCTCGCACAGTTTGGAACGCTTGAAGACGTTTCGGAGATCGAGTTCGAGCAGAGCTGGCGCGTCGGGGCTCTTGGTCTTTTTGCCACCGCAAAGCTTCTAGGACCTCAGATGTCCGAACGTGGTTCCGGGGTGATCATCGTTTCGGGCGCGACCGCTGCACTTCGTGGGAACGTTTGGACGACGGTATTTGCTCCTTCAAAGTCTGCCCAACGTACGCTGGCAAATGCACTGGCCAAGCAGCTCGGCCCGCGGGGCATACATGTGGCGTATCTCGTTATCGACGGTGTGATTGACACCGAGGACACACGGACGAACTTTGCTCCAGATGAACCCGACGACTTCTTTATCAAGCCAGAGCGGATTGCGGAGACGGCTCTGATGTTGGCCCGACAAGACAAGTCGGCTTGGACATTCGAGCTCGACATTCGACCCTTCGGAGAAAAGTGGTAGCTCTCTGACAACCCGAAGCTGACATTGAAAATGCTCAAACTAACGGTCTCTCACCAGTGAACAGCCTGGTCCAATATAGTTCACCGATTTCCACATCTCTTCCGTCACTTTGCAGTTGTCGGTTCCTCTTCCTTGGTCATCTGTTCGGCTAAGTTTTCCGAGCGCTAGTCTCTTCAAAAAGATCGGCTTTTCACGGTCAAAAAATAATCTCCAAACTGCGTTCATCTTCACTAACACCTCCAGTGGCTGCGTGCCCTTGAAGACTGCTCGACATTTTTCGTTGGGCGTGAGTGGTGGAACAGCTAAAAAAGGGGTAAATTCACCATTTTGGGAATTTTGCCGATGCCATTTTCGGTTCAGATCGTTGCCACCCCAGAAACCAGCGCCTCCAGCGTGTTTGGCCTGTACGACACTTTGGTGGCCGCAGGGCGGGACTGGGAACATCTGGTGAGCGGCGAGGAGCCAGTGCCGGTGTTTGACGTTAGCCTCGTTGGCCCAGACACCAAGGGATTTCGTTGCGGAAGTGGCGTGTGGATCGCTCCAGACCAGACATTTCACGACGCAGACGACGCTGATATTGTTGTCGTACCTGGACTGACACTTTCTCCGCACGACCGACTCGACCCCAAACAACATCCTTGTTTGGGGTGGCTTGCCGAGCGCGACTTGGCCAAGACGCGTATTGTGTCAGCCTGCACAGGGGCGGTCTATTTGGCGGAAATAGGTATTTTGGATGGGGTTGAAGCGACCACACATTGGGCTTGGGAAGGCCTTTTTCGAAGGTTTTATCCGAATGTACGGCTTCGGATCGACCGCGGCCTTTGCTTTGCGGATGCGTCTCGCGGACCCGTTACATCGGGTGGGACAACCGGGTGGCAGGAACTCGCTACTTTCCTGATCGCGCATTACGGCGGCACGCAAAGGGCGGTGCGGGCAGCAAAAGTCTGGCTTATGGCCAACCGCGGAGAACTTCAGTCACCATTCAGTTCAATGATTACTATGGCACCTCATGCTGACGCCATTATCTCACAGGCTCAGTTATGGATTTCCGACAATTACGCCATCGATAACCCAGTCGCTGAAATGGCTAAACGTTCCGGGTTGCCGCCGACTACGTTTGCACGACGCTTCCGCCAAGCCACGAGCAAGTCACCGCAAGATTACGTTTTGGCGCTGCGAATTGAAGAAGCCCGCCAGTTGCTTGAAACTACCGACTGCTCCGTGGTGGAGGTCGGAGAAGCAGTCGGATATGCCGATACGCCTTCGTTTAGGAGGTTGTTCAAACGAAAGACAGGACTGACTCCTGTCGAACACCGCAAAATGTTCGGCCTGTCTCGGTTCTCAAACTACTCCTGATGGACGGTGTTTAAGATTGGCAATCCTATTGATCGCTTAGGGCTCGGTGTCGCCTTTCACGGCCTTACACATAAGTGACTGCTCGCAGCCCTAAGCGGGCATTCTCTACTAGGCTTTGCATTCTCTTAGATGCGGACAAAGCTGTCGTTCTTCGAATCTCTAAAGACGAAATAGAATATGCGTGATAGCTCCAGATTATGGCAACGACATCTGCGCGAAATCGACCGTCCATCCCTTACGCACTTGCAGTTTTTGGTGTTCTTTTTGCTTCAATCTGTTTCGGACTGGTTCCCTATTTCAGCCGCAGCCTGACCGAACAGGGCGTCGCACCCTATGCAGTCGCATTCTACCGCTACATTGTTGCGGCGATTCTTCTGCTTCCTGTTCTCATTTTGCACCGAAAAGAATGGCGAGTGATCACTTGGGGCCTTTCAGCTGGAGCCGTAATGGGGCTTGGATGGATCGGGTATGTTACGGCGCTGGAGAAGTTGCCCGCATCGACAGTGGGTGTGCTTTACATGACCTATCCAGTATTCACTCTGATCATTGCTTGGGCCGTGTTCGCTGATGCACCAACGAGGCGCGCATTGTTGGCCTCTGGTCTGATTGTGGTGGCAGCCGTCATTGCTGGCTCGCCCGCATCAGTGCCTGCGGAGCACCTACCAACTCTGCTGCTATCCCTTGCTGCCCCATTTGGGTTTGGCTTCGGAATCTGCGTCCTCGTACACAGGTTGTCACGGATTGCGCCATTGGCACGCATCGCGTCAGTTTCTCTGGGGTCTGTACTGGGCCTTGCGCCGCTCATCCTTGGCGCTCAAGTTGGAGAGCTGCTCCCGGGGGAACAATCCGATTGGCTTCTCATCGTTGGTATTGGATTTGTCACCGCGTTCGTGCCCCAACTTATCTATACGATTTGCTCACCCGTAATTGGGGCTTCTCAAACTGCGGTGGTCGGAAGCATAGAGTTACCCACGATGTTTGCTGTTGGATTTCTAGCCTTTGGCGAAACCATTACTTTACCTCAAGCCTTGGCATGTGCGTTAGTTCTGGGTGCAATCGCGATCACTAGAAGCCGCAAGACGCACACAGTATCTGCCGTTCTCGCGAAATCGCCGAAGCAGTAGTACCGGGCTCAGATTTACCATTTTCTATAGTCAGTTTGATAGACTGGTGGCAGCCCAATCCGGACCTTCGCAACTAGACTTTGTAGTTTCCTGCGCAAAGAAAAGGCCATTTGCTACTTCATTCTGAACGGCATTCAAACGCGAATAGCTGCCGCCCTGTGATAGGGCGGCAGTTCCCGTATCGTTTGTGACGGATCGGAGAGTTTATCCGCGGCTCAGGATTTCCTCACCAAGGATCTGCATGATTTTCTGGCCGGTCTCGCTAGCCCAATTGACCGCAAGCTCTGCCAGCAGCGCGCTGGTTGTGGTGAGGTCGACACCGCCGCGCTCCATCTTCCGGAACGCCATCTCATCCGTAAGCGCGGTGGGAGAACCGGAAGCGTCGACTACAGCAGTCACGGCAAAGCCTTCGTCAACGGCGCTGATTGCAGGCGGGGCAAGGCAGACGTCGGTGGTGATGCCTGCCATGATGAAATGCTTGCGCCCGGTGTTGCGGCAGGCATCTGCAAAGGCGCTGTCATCCCAGCAGTTCACTACGCCGGGGCGCTTTATCCGCGCGGCGAATGCATCCGGCGCGATCTCTTCCAGCGTGGTCATCAGCGGCCCCTGCATGTTGTCTTCCATGCTGGAGGTCAGCACCAGCGGCATGCCAAGCTCGGTCGCCGTCCGCGCGAGGGCGCGGGTGTTGGCTTCGATCAGATCGCGGTCAACGGATTTTGCCCAATTCATTGTGCCGACCTGGTGGTCGATCAGAACGATGGCTGCGTTGTCGGGGGTCACTTTCGTGGAGGTCATGTTGATGTCCTTTTGTGGTTAAGAAATATGGGATGAGGGCAATTCGAAGATCAGGAGTTCGGCTCCAATTGAAGCCTCAATCGCCAGGTCCCCGGCACGGAGCAGTCCCAGCCCATCTCCTTTGCCAAGGGCAAGACCAGCAACAATTGCCTCGCCTTCGATCATAAAGATGTAGAGGCTGCGATCAGGGCTGTGCGGATTGAAACTCAGCACGCCGTGGCGGTCCATTTTGCCGTAACTGAGACGCACTTCCTGCTGTACAACAAGGGAGCCTTCGGCACCGTCGGGCGACAGCACCAGCTGGAACCGATTGGTGTGGTCCGCGGTTTCCAGCTCTTTGCTGGAATAAGCCGGCGCCAACCCTTCGAATTGCGGCTCGAACCAGATTTGCAGAGCTCGCATCGGCATTGTCCGCGAGTTGTTCACTTCGTTGTGGAGGATACCGGTGCCAGCGGAGATCACCTGAAGGCCCTTCGCTTTTACAGTGCCGTTGTGAACGGGCACCACCGGATCGATATGCGACACCTCTCCGTCTACCATGAAGGTAACCACCTCGACATCCTGATGCGGATGCAGGCCAAATCCCTTGGCGCCGGGGGACAGCGTGCCGTCATCGATTGTGATCAGCGGGCCGAACCTGCGCCGCCCTGCTTCCAGATGCGGCTTAAACGACATATACGCTTGCATGAAGCCGAAGTCCTTAAACTCTCGTGTCGCGGCGGGGTGGTAGACCGTATCTGTCTGCATTTCTCATATCCTGGCCTGTTCGCTGGGACAGAATTTAGGGATTCCATTCGTTCTGGAAAATGATCCTTTTGTTAACTACTGTTCGTAATTATGAACGATAGATTCTATTCCTGCGCCAAGGCCCTGGTGGCTACTGTTCGTGCCGGGTCAATGAGTGCGGCAGCGTCGGAGCTGAACACCACGAAATCGGCGATCAGCCAAAAGCTTGCGTTGTTCGAAGCTGAATTGGGGCTGGTATTGTTGGACCGGTCAGGTCGGGCAGTGGCCCCGACCACAGCAGGGCGCAGAATATTCGAGATCTGCGCGGGGCCTGTTGACGCAGCGCTTGAGGCAGAGGCAGAGCTTGGCTTTGCCAGAAGCGGGAAGATTGCTGGTCGAGTGTCGGTCTCGGGGCCCAACAGCCTGCTTGGCACCGTATTTGTCCCGCTCCTGGCCGGGCTTCAATCCCGCTATCCAAATGTCGAACTGGAGCTTCATGCCGACGATTCCAGGTCGGATTTTGCGGCAGACGACATCGATCTGGCATTCAGGACCGGCACCGCCGATAAAGGACGGTTCATCCCGGCAGCCTTACCGCCTGCGCAGCGGGCACCTTACGCCAGCCCGCCGCTATTGGAGCGGATGAAAACCGTCAACCAGCCTGCTGATTTACTCTCGGTGTCATGCGTTTTGCGCACACAAGAATCAGGCAAATGGCTATTCAAGAACGAAGCAGGTCAAAGTGAGGCCGTTGCGCCGCCCGTCGGCTTGCGAGTCAATACGATGGAGCTCGCAATTACAGCAGTTTTAACGGGGCATGCAGTTGCCATGCTGCCCACACTGCTGGCGCAACAGGATGAACGCGCTGGCAACCTCGTGCGCCTTCTTCCTGAATGGTCTACCGAACCAGTTCCCCTGAGTTTACTTTGCCGCCCTGAACGCTTGGCCGCTCCACAGGTCGCTGCGGTTCGGCAATACGTTATGGAGGCACTAAAATCCGCACAGCTGTTGTAGCCAGTCAATTTCGACTGAGCTGTATGACGGTATGTGGAATCCACTTAGCTCAAATCAACAAGCCGCTAAAAATTTAATAGTGCGAGACCTCCTGGTTGACGTATTGATGTGCAACATCTTCCCCGAAGCGGTGGTTGAAGTAGGACAATCGGGATGGAAGCAATAACTATTCCCATGCGGGCGATTTCGCTGTCTGCCCTCTCGTGCAGCAGCCGGCGGCCAAGTTCAAATTGCGGACATTAGCATTCGGACCAAGTCGTCAGGCCTATCGATCATCACGTAGTGCCCGAATGGCACCGAAATCGCCGTCCACCCCGACTGATGCTGATATCGCTCAAAAAACGGTTGGCCAAGCCCTGGGACCCAGCCGGTGGCATATATGTAGGTCCGCTTTAACAGTTCGGCTCCGCCACTCACCAGGTGAATCGGTTGCTCAAATGTCTTGAGTGGTTGGGCGACATTTCGGCGGTCCACCCACGCACAGTCTGCTCCATTCACCGAAAAAGCCTCCGCTGGGCCCGGCGCGACTTTGCCATCGACAGCACTATCACGAAGCCCTGCCGCGATATCCGTAGGCAAAACGTCCAAGGCCGCCTGCCCATCGTCCGGCACGAGCGCATCGAGGTACACAAGCGAGCGAATGTGGTCGGGCGCTCTATCCGCCACTCCGGTGACAACCATGCCGCCATAGCTATGACCACACAAAACAATGTCAGAGAGTTCTTCGCACCTGATTACCCCCAGGACATCCTCGATATGCATGGCCAGATCGGTTTCGTCACTCACGAGGTGAGCACGCTCGCCCAGACCTGTCAGCGTCGGGGTGAAAACGTCGTGGCCCTCCCTGCGCAGAAGGGCGGCTACGCGAGCCCAGCACCATCCCCCTTGCCACGCTCCGTGGATCAATACAAATGTCGCCATAACCCGCCCCACTCCGTCGATACTGCAAAGACAGTAGATTCAATAGGGCCACCTCGTCCACAGCATCGTTTGGACGTTCAGCGTCAATCCCGTGCACATAGTCGCTATCGCTCTAAACGCGCCGCAGAAAGCGTCTGACGTCTACGGCCATTTCTTTTCCGAATGCGCGAGCATCTGCAAAAGCACACTTCCGAAAGGAGCCCAGAGTCACCATTATCTGCAATCCGTTCGATTGGCTTGTCGGCAGCCCGAAGCGGACATTTTCGACTAGGCTTTGCAATCTCTGAGATGCGGACTTTGCCGCCGTTGCCATTCAGTGTGTTTGCTGACGCGGCATTCGCTCGCAAGTGCAGCGCACTCTTCGCTGCGTTGCAGCCGGTGTCGCCAGAGCGGCCATTGCAATCCACTTCGAGGGACGAGTTTCAAACCGCCCTTTCGCCGCGAGCGGGATCGACCATCCAGGAGCGGACAAATCGACCATTCGTGACGGGCTGCCAAATGTCAGAAAAGCGGAGTAATTCAGAAGTTTACGCTTCTTGTTCCGACCATTGTGCGGCTGTTTGGCGAACATCATCGGGGATTTCCGCCGCTCTCCGCGTCTCAAGGTTCAACATCACGCATTTAAAGACTGTCTCGAAAGCAACGGTGTCGCCTTCTGACTTGATCAGCCGATGTCGGAACGTGATGGATTTGGAGCCAATGTCCATGACAGAAGTCTCCAACCTGATGGCATCGCCTGCAGCCAGTTCGGTACGAAAGTCGCTCTGAGCATTTACGACTGCAAAAGAAAGTCGCCTACCGCCTCGCATATCGTTTGCCGTCAAACCCATTTCCGACTGGATTGCAAAAACACCATCGGAACATGCTGCAAAGTACCGGGACACGTTCATATGGCCGAGGAAATCACAATCAGACGGATCAACGACAGAACGAAATGAAATCATCGCTGGCATGAGTAAACTCCCAGATGTTGTTCAGGGATCATACACCCTGACTGTCTCCCACAAAAGTCAGCTTCAGGTAGGACTGCTGCCGTTCGGCCAAACTGCAGCATTCAGAACTTTGGGCTCACTATCCGGTTTCGCCGCTCTTGGTATGAACGGCGGTTGCCAAAATGCGAACGGCGGGGTGCCGGATTAAGCGGTGAAAAGTCAAAAGATTGGCCATTTTGGTGAACAGCCGGTCTCACGACGCCGTGGCCGGGCTGCGTGCTGCGAAGGCATTCGGCGGCTGAGAGCTCACTTTGACCGATGCTGCGCGACGCCCCAATGACTGCAACGCGCAGAAAGCGGACTTCCGTAATGGGGTCTTTTCTGTCAAGCGCCTTTCCCCATGAAAAAGTGACCTCCTACGACAGTGGCGTGGAGGTGCAACGGATCAATGGCCTGTTCTTTTTCACTGGGGCCATGCTGTTGGCGATTGTGCCGTGGATTGCCCAAACCGGGATGATGCTTCCGTTCGTAGTCAGCGCTGTGGCTGCCACATCATGCCTTGTCCAAGTGCAGGTCCCGAGTGCCTATCTTTGCAGCGTGCTCGAACGACGTGTGTCCGGCATCAAGTCCGCTAACGGCATCTTCGGGGACCGCGTCCCGGTTGGGACCTCTGTGAGCCCTCGCGTTCAAGCGCAGCCCGATCCTCCTCCTTGCAGGTTGCGTGTCACCAGAGGCGTCAGTGTTTACGCTGCTGATGCGGTTTCGGTACGGGTAAAGCGGAACTCGCTGCCATCTTGCCACATGCGATGCAGGATCACACCGATGCGGCGCGCCAAAGCAACCGTGGCGCGCCTCTTCCCGCGCCGTTTGGCGACATTCCACGCCCAAGCGGTCAGCCAGCTGGGGCGACCCTTGTTCAACATCACCATGGCAGTCTGGTAGAGCACGGTGCGCAGCCCCACGTCCCCGGCGCGGGTGATCGCGCCCACGATATCGCGTTCGCCGGATTGCTCGCGCCTTGGTGTCAAACCGACCCAAGGGCCGACGTCCTTTGAGGATCGAAAGCGATCCGGATCATCGATGGCCGACTTGATTGTCAGCGCCACAATAGGCCCCACGCCAGGCATGGTCATGAACTGACGGCAAACAGGATCAGATCTGGCATGGTCGCATGCGAGTTTCTCCAAGCTGGCCAATTCTGAGCGCAGGGCAGCGCGGGCACTCAACACCGGGTTTGCGGCGGCTTGCAGCATGGCATTGCCATCCGCCAGTTCCCGCACCCGTTCCTCAAAGCGCCCCTTGGCAATGCGCCCCATCTTCAACCCAAAATTGCGCAGCACGCCCCGTACCGACAGTTCGAGGTCCACAATGGCCTGGAGGATTGCCTTGCGCGAAGACAGCAGCGCGCGCATTTCTTGCGCCGATATCGACTTGCAATGGACGGGTCGGAACCAGCCCATTTGCAAAAGCCGCGCGATCCCTTCGGCATCCCGTCTGTCGGTCTTGATCGGCATTGCCTTCAGCGCACCCTTCACCTGTCGTGTTTCCATCAAAACCGTATCAAACCCAGCTTCGGTGAGGTGGCGATAGAGCCATTGCGACAACGGTCCAGATTCCAGGCCGACCCCGACTACAATACCGGACAGAGATCGCAGAGCGCTTTCCAATTCTTCCGGCTCGCTGGGCGCTGTCACTTCCTTGATCACCTCACCATGAGAGGACAGCACGCAGACTGCGGTGCTTGCCAGTGAAACATCCAAACCGATATAGACATCCATGTCGTTGCCCTTTCTTCGCAAAGAAATTTGGGGCGCGCCGAACGGCAAGACCCCGGTGACACGCATCCGACGTGCCAAGGGCAACGACACCTCAACAACTTCCCGATGGCAATTCACAACGGTGATGTTTCGCGGCGTGCCCCATTATGGCATCTTTGCAAAGTCGCGCAGAACGTCCCTTATCAAGCTTTTCGATATCGATATCGGTTCCGCGCTAGTGATGTGCGTTTCGACCAGAGTATGGGTCGGCTCTCGCGCTGTCGTTGCCGCATGCGCAAGTTTGGTCGCAATGGTTTGGGTAGTAGAACGGGCAGAGTTCTTTCTCTGATCCTTGCGTTTGTCGACACTAATCACGTTAGCCATTTGACGTTTGATACACGGTCATAGGTCGCTCTATTCAAAGCCTGCCGCGTTCAACTGGAAGGCCATATCAAGTTCAGGATAAACACCAAAACGAAAATGACCGGAATGAATATTAACGCCTGCTGTAACTTCGAGCGGTTCTCGAACCATCCCATGCTTCTTATGGCCCAATACGCACCGCCACACAAAAGCCCCGTGACTATGGCGTGTACCCAATCCATTAGCAGTCTTGCGATGGTAGCATGGTGACATCAGAGTAGCGGCCCTCAGCAGTCGTTATACGTGCGCAGGCACCCGTATCACGATTGAACCAATATGAGGTGAGACCTTCGGAGCGGATCAATTCATAGCCGAGGTTCTGAATGCCCATTTCCGCTTGCCCCGCGCGGGCACCCTCGAACGCAGATAGATCGGACGCACTGCCGACAGCAGGTTGACCTGGTGCTGCGGATGGGCTGGGCTCATCACAGGCCGCGAGGCCCAGGGCAGCAAATCCAATGGTTAGAGGAGCAAAAGATTTCATGGTCATTTCCCTTTTCAAAGTCGTGGGATTACTCAATTCCGATGCCAATATCGAAGGTAACTGGTTGCGCCCCGGCGTTGACGACCTCAACCACATGATCGCCGGATTGCCAGAGTTGGCCATAATAGGGCGTGTCTGAAGAGATCAGATCCAGCAGAAGCGAACCGTCAGGATTAAAAATCTCGTAGTCCAGCGCACCTCCGTGTGAGCTAACGTCCACCCTTAAAAACTGGCCATTTGCAGCGCCAAGCACATATCGGACTGATGTGTTTGCGTTCAGCGTGCCAGACAAAGCCGCTCCGCTGGTGCCTTTTGCGAACTGGACACGTTGTGTTCCCGAAACGACCGGTGGTACACCGTCTGAACCGGCCATTGCGCCTTGGCCGTCATCTGCGGCCTGTGCGACACTGAGTTCAGCGACTTGGCCATCGTTGGCGACGAGGCATCGCCAGACCGTCTCGCCGCGATCTTTCAGCATTACAAGCGAATTGGCTTCGGAAAACTCCGTTGAGAGCACCGTACCACCTTGCCCGTCGGGCCCGCCGACAGCACGTAATTGATCGATACAGCCGTCAATCGCCTCCTGTCCAACTTCCGCTGCGTAGCCGACTATGGGCGAGACGCAGAGGGACAAAGTTAAAACTATGAATCGCATCATTCTAAACTCCCTAATTTAATTGGATTTGGCAGCATCCCGTAAACCTTGCAGTACGCCGTCGCATTCGCTTGCTGCACCGACAATTGCCTCACCGCTGCCCTCAGTGTCCGGTGTTAATTCCCGCAGATTGCTAACCGCGCGGTTGAAGACTTGGTTTACTTCCTCTTTAGTCAGTAGATCCTCCTGCTGGGCAGCGCTGGCGATACCACAACCACCTGCTGACAAGCTCGTCACAATACCTACGCCCGCGCCAGTTCCGATGCCCAACATACCCACCGCCGATACCTCCAACGATCAGCCCAATATCAGTTTACCCACGCGTTCTCTCCCCAATGTTCGGAGTTGTCTATTAATTGTCACTGGCAAATGACACTGCGCCGTCTTCTGTACTGTGTCTCGGGGTTTGAAGTGTTTTGAGCGAACCTGGCGAGGCTAGAGAGTGCCTTCGTCCGATAACGACATGATGCCATCTGTTGCACCGTCACTATAGGCGATGCACTGCCAAGGAGCGCGGTCAGGCCCAACGCCGACGCGCACAAGGGTTCCGGCTTCAGAAAACTCTGAACCGAGCAGTGCAACATCAGGATTGTTGGTAGTTGCTGCGACATCACGAAGGCATGCCTGTTCCGCGGCAGTCGGCGTCGCTGAAGTGCCGCTAGTTGTGCTGCTGTCTTCGCAGGCGGCAAGAATTGTAGCTATTGGAACGACCAAAAGTATTTTTTTCATAGTACCCCTCATTCCTATTGTCACAGAATTGGTTCCAGGTGCCTTACGGCGGAAGCCTATTGTTTTCTATATTCAACAATACGATTTCGATACTATTGGTCAACAATTGTGTTTTGTCCGCGTTGGTTGACTTATTGTGCTTCGCGTCCAGTGATCGCAGCAGCCTCCGTTGATCAATTTTGTATTTTTTGTACTTCTTGGGATATGCAAGGCTTGGTCTTGAATGCCCGGTTTGGGCTGTGAGCGACCGCTTTGGCTCACCGTACTGAAGGTCTGCTCCCAGCCTATTCCGTTGAAAAACTCTTGGGTTTGAATGCTTGGGTTTGTCGTTTATATCTGCACAGCCGAGATCTTGGTCAGATAGCGGGTATCTTTTGGGTAGCCGGGATGAGCCTTGTGAGTTTTCTGAGGTTTTGGGCGGTGGCGGCGAGGTGGAATTCGTCCCGAGCGCCGCATGGGCCACGTAATCGAAGGCGCCCGAGACCGAGGATGCGCTTGAGATGGGCAAACAGCATCTCGACCTTCTTTCTGAGCTTGCACGAAATTACATATTGGGTGGTCTGGGAGATGGCACGAGCCACGTCTCGGGATGGTTCATGGATGGAGCGCGTCACCTTGCGCTGTGGCTCTTTCGGGCAGCATCGGCTCTTCAGGATGCAGGCGGCGCAGTCGGGTTCGCGGGCGCGGTAGCGCAGGATCCCATCCTTGTCCGGCCTGGGCTTTCTCGGTTTTGTGTAGGCGCGGCGATATTGTTTGAGTTCCTTGTCAGCAGGGCAGATATAGGCATCGTTTTCAACGTCAAAGGTGAAGTCGGTGCGCTCGAAGGTTCCATCGTTGCGGCCGGATTTGTCGATAACCGGGATATGTGGGGCGATGCCTTGATCGACGAGCCAACTCAGCATCGGTCCAGAGTCATAGGCGGTGTCTGCGATCAGCCTCTCAGGGTTCAGATCGTGGCGTTCGCGCACCCGGTCGACCATGGTTCGGGTCGCGCCAACCTCAGCTTGGCGGATCGACCGGGTTGCTTCCACGTCCAGGATCACTCCGTTGTCCGTGTCGATCAGATAGTTGGCTGAATAGGCAAAATGAGCGGGCCCACCCCGCGCGCCAGCCCATTGAGAGGCCGGATCGGAGTGCGAGGTGAACTTCGGTTTCACCGCACTTGCTGCACCGAAGGCGGCGTCATCCAACGTATCCAGGTATTCCCTAACGGCGCGGGGGTGCTTCTTCAGGGATGATTTTCTCAGGTGCCCAATCCCGTTGCGGTGAGGAATTCTGCCGGTTGGCATCAGCTTGGATCAGGCTGGCGTCAGCTGCGAAGCGCTGCCCACTGGCCAACCCTTCCTCGATACAATGCGCTACAACCGTCTCGAACAAATGCCGCAAAAGATCACTGTCTCGGAAACGACCGTGCCGGTTTTTCGAGAAGGTCGACTGGTCCGGCACCGGATCAGTGAGATCTAGGCGACAAAACCAGCGGTAAGCGAGGTTGAGATGCACCTCGTCGCAGAGCCGTCGCTCGGACCTGATGCCCATCACGTAGCCTATCAGCAGCATCCGGATCATCAGTTCCGGATCAACGGACGGTCTGCCAGTCGAACTATAGAACGCAGCAAGGTGCCGGCGGATATCAGACAGTTCAACGAACCAATCTATACCTCGAAGAATATGGTCTTGCGTGAAATGATCCTCAACCGAGAACTCGTAGAACAGTGACCCTTGTGCTTGCTGCCTTGGCCCCATCATCGCTCATTCTCCTGTTCAGTACAGGAATTGAATCAGCGACTTGCACGTCGATCAAGGAAGAGTTTTTCAACAAAATAAGCCCAAACCCGACATTCAAACCCGAGCTTTGCAGTTACCAAGATGCGCGATCAAGCTGCCGGATTTGTCAGCGCGACTTGGTTCCGGCACCGCTATTCTGGCAACCCTGCCCGGCGAAGTGCCTCAAAATAGCGTTCAGCGCCGTCAGAACCGCCATAGTCCACGTTGCTACGCCACTTCGAAATCGTTTCGCTAGGTTCCATTTGCAGCATTTGTGCCAAAGCCGCAGACGCTTTCTCAGGTTCCCCAAGCATTGCGTGAGCAGCGGCCCTCGTGCTGTGGAGCGCGGCATAGTTTTTTGAGAAGCGCAGACCTGCTTCTGCAAAGGCGATAGCATCATGATCTCGACCAAGCATTACGCAAGAGGTGGCGGCACCTCCGGAAGCACCCACGAAAACGGCTCCATATCGGCCCAACCGAAGCGCCGTCTGAAAGCAACTCAATGCCATTTTAGGAAACCCGGCCCAGTTGTATCCCCAACCCATAAACAAATGCAGGCGGGCATCTAATGGCGCTCGTTGCCGGATTTGCTCAAGCGCCACGGAAAGTCGATCCGCATCCCCATCCACATTGTAGTCAGCCACTGCAACACTCAGATCAAGCGTTGGGCTTTGCCCTGCCATCTGCCGTCCGGCCTCGATCCAGCGTGGCAATTTCTCATAGTAAGATGACAGCTCGCGACGAAGATCATAAGTTCTTGCGCCATTCATTGTCCAAATGGCTTCGGCATAGGCGGCAGCGAGGGTTGGTTTAGCCTCAATGGCCCTGGCGTGATATGCCAACGTCTCTTCGTAGCTGTCGATACCGGCATCCGACCAAGCGATCATGCCCATCAGGACGCACTGCTCGGCGGTCAGTTCGACTTCTGGCAATGCGGAGAGTTTTGCGGTCTCAGACTGAATCAAGATCCCACTAACCGCATCCAACAGCTTTTCTACGACCTCGTCCTGCCAATCGAAGATAGCTTCGACCAAACCGTCGAACTTCTGAGTCCAGATTTCAGAACCAGAAGGGTCATTTAAGCGGGCTTCCAAACGCAATCGGTCACCGTGTCTACGCAGCATGCCGCGAAGTGTATATCCCTCTGGTGGCTCCGTGGAGGATATCGCCGCGTTTAACCAGTTGATCGTTCGAAAATAAGAACCGAAATCTGAAGTGAGAGCTGCGGCCATTTCCTTTAGTTCAGTGCGTTGGTCGCTGCACGTCACAGGATGGATGGAGAGCTTTGGCAAGCTCGTCTCTGTGAAAGAATGCGAGCTTTGCGATGCGCCCTGGTGCGGCCCATCGTGAATCCACACATCCAGGCTGCGCTCGATGTTCTTGAGCTTCTTCTTCCCTACAGCTTTAAACGCGTCTGCCAGAGTGTGTTCAATGTTCAAGTGTACGGGTTCAGAAATAGCGATGCCACCGGTTGGCGCAATTCTCTCAAGGCGCGCGGCAATGTTTACACCGTCACCCAAGATGTCGTCACCTTTTTCTGTGATGTCTCCCACATGAACACCGATCCGCATGTTCATTAACGAGTGTTCGGCCAACTGCTCTTGTAGCTGCATTGCTGCGGTCACAGCTTGCGCCGCGCTGTCAAATCGCGCCAACCAACCATCACCCATGCTCTTCACGACCCGACCTGATTGGCCCGCTATTGTTGGGGTGACAATGTCACTTTCCAGGTGATCAAGCATTAGAAGTGTAGCTTGCTCATCTTTGTGCATGAGCGCCGAATACCCAACGACATCCGCGGCCAGTATTGCCGCCAATTTTCGTTGCAATTGTTGTCCCTTGCTCGACATGCTTTGACAATAGTAGATGCGGCTCTTCACTCCAACTGGCTGATTACGAAGCCCGCTCAGGGCTCTAGGACACCGTTCGCAACCCATAGCTACCATTCGTGCAGCAACCGGAGAATGTATGTTTCGAGTCTGTTTTTTATCATAGGTTGATCGCAGGGATCGCTTCGCAATACGAACTTTCTAAGAGACGATCATGTAGTACTTCCGCAATTTTTCTGTGATCTCCCAGATCAACCTGCTCCCTTTTTTGATGAAAAACGTATCGCCAGCCGTGAAGGTCTCGGCGTCTCCGTCAGGATGCGTCAGTGTTACGGACCCAGAAATCACGGTCATAATTTCATGTACCGGATAAGCATCGATCTCTTCACGACAGGGTGGGCATTCCCAGACGCCCGAGAGAATAGTCTCGTCGTCGTTTGCAAACTTGAACCAGTTTCTTTCGTTCGTATCACTGGTCGTGAAGGAGCCAGGATCGGTGAAATCCGAGGCCACCATGTCGTTTGGGTTGGGTATCAGCCTGAAAGACATCTTTTTCATTGAAACTCCCTTGGTGCGAGGTGATCAATCGATGACTCGGCTTTTGATTTCCTCAGCTGTGATCATAGCACAAATCGGCTCGCGTCTGCATGGACGGCTTTGGCACAATCTGCTGCTAACTTCCGCTTTCCGCGCTTCGTTTTCATTAGTGAAACTCGCTGCATTCGACAGATGAGGCTCGAATTGCCATTCTCTCGGATCAATTCAATTACTGATCACTGCGCATGACGACAGTATTCAGGTTTCCGAAAACTGCGCTATTCAGGCAACCCGCCAGCAATCATCGCACCAAAATACCGATCCTGGTCCTCTGTATGCATAAAGGGCGTGTTTCTATGTGTAGAAACACGGAAATCCGGCCTGATTTCGAGCAATTTCTTTGCTTCAACCTGTGCATCTTCTAGACGTCCCATTTCTGCGAGTGTTGCGACCAAGATGCGGCGCGGAGGAAGCGACTTTGGATAGGTTGAGATACCGGTTTTTGCCAGCAGAATTGCCTGTTCGTAGTCCCTGATTAGGAAATGAGAAAGTGCAGCATTAAAATTGTACCAGCCGGGATAACGCGGGTTGACCCTCTTTGCCTTGTTGTTCCACTCAATCGCTTCGGCTGGCTCACCCATAAGAGAGCGCAAAAAGCCCATGTCATACAAGACCTCCGGGTCATTTGGGTTCTCCCGAGTTGCGCGCTGAAACGCCTCGTATGCGAGTTGGTGATCGTGGTCTGCAAATAAATGTAGCTGTCCCAAGCGATGTTGAACGCGATAGTCAGTTTGATCCAGTTCTAACGCGCGCTCGGTGTGCTGACGAGCGTTGTTCAGCGCAGTCTCCGGATCGTCTGAACCTCCAAAGCGCCAGAGGCTAAGATAGCGACCGCTCAGTTCGATATGGGCAGAAAGGTAGTCTGGATCGAGAACTATAGCTCGCTCCAGCAGGTCAATTGCCTGTTGCCGACTTGCAGTGTTCAACAGCTTGCTCTTCGCGACAGCTTTCAGAAAAAGTTCATATGCTTGTGGGTCATCAGTCGGTCGTTTCTTCAGCGACGCGATTTCCTCTTCTTCTACTACTATTTTCAGAGTTGATACGATTTCCCTAACAAGGTCGGCCTGTGCCACAAACAATTCTTCGATCCCAACGTCATATTGTTCCGACCATAGAGCGTGCCCAGACTCCGTCTCTATGAGCGTAGAATTAATTGAAATATTCTCGCCAACGCTCTGAACGCCGCCTGACAAAACATATCGTACATCGAGCTCTCGGCCTACTTCTTGCGGTTTGACCAAACTGTCGGCAAAGGTAATCGAAGTCGAACCAGCGATCACAAAAAGCTGCGGAAACTTCGACAGTTGCGTGGTTATTGCTGTTCCAAAGCCTTCTGCCAGATAGCCGATCTCTTCAACCGTTGAGCGGTTTTCAAAGGGCAAAACGACAATGGAAGGTTCGTCCGGGATGGCAAGCGCCACCTCTGCTTGTTCGGTCAGAGGCGCCACTTCTCTAGATCGCCACCATATGACCGCAACCAGCACCAAACATATGCATATTGCACCGACAAGAGTTGGCGCCCACTTAGATATCCGTGGTTTCGTATGCGCAATTGGTTCTGACATAGCCAAAGCCTTGGCCTTGTCATCCAGAACGACTTCGAATGCTCGGACTGGTCTCTCTATGTTCTTGACTTCGGTCTCACCCAGATCCTCGAAATTCAGATCCAGCTTGTCCTGCACCTGGTCCCTTACGCTGCGGTGAATGCAAATGCCTCCGGGCTCGGCCAAACCTTCAAGGCGGGCAGCGACGTTGACGCCATCACCATAAATGTCTCCATCCTCGGCAATCACATCTCCGATGTTTATGCCGATCCGAAACACAATTCTTTCGCTTTCTGGAAGATCCGAATTTCGAGTAAGCATTTCGTTTTGAACAGAAACGGCAAATATCATTGCTTGTACGGTGCTTTCGAACTCCAGCAGCGCACCATCACCCATCAACTTGATCGTCTTGCCACCAAAACTCGCTGCAAAGGGGTCAATGAGTTCCAACCGATGCGACTTTAGTGCAGCCAGCGTCGCTGCCTCATCGCGTTCCATCAGTCGCGAGTAGCCCACGACGTCAATACTCAAGATAGTGGTAAGGCGGCGTTCCACTCCCGTTCTCCCCTACACCGAAGACTATCCATCCTGATCTATTGAATCCATAGGGCATTGCCAACTTGTTTGCACTCGGTTGACTGCAGTCTGGCCTGCGTCTGTCAGGCGGTCATTTCGAGAGCGTAAC
>NZ_JBXWNK010000021.1:0-22776 GCF_059610325.1 Ruegeria sp. YTSA064 | reverse complement strand
TGGGCGCTGCAAGTCGGCCAGATTGATGTAACGGACTTTGTGGATATCTACGGGTTGGTAAGCCCCTACAGTGGTTTTCAAAACCTGTCTTTCAATACCAACCCGACAATCAACACGCCCAACCAAGGCCTTGGTATTGCCGGTGGGGTAAAGCTGAGCGAGAACCTCTACGCCGTTGCCAGCGTATCAGACGCAAACGCCGACCCGTCCGATCCAAACTTTGATGTGTTTAGCGACGGCAATCTCTTCAAGTCGCTCGAACTTGGGTACACGTCCGGCTTTGATCGCATCTACTTCGACAATATCCATCTGACCCTCTGGCATGCGGATGCGGCTGACGATGGCAGTCGAGCAGAAGATTACGGCGCAGCGTTTTCCGCCGCATGGTTTGTTGACAATAAATGGATGCCGTTCTTCCGTGCAGGGGCCTCGAAGGGAACCGCAGCGCTTTATGAACGGTCGATTTCTGCCGGTCTCGGTTACTATGGTCGCAACACCGATTTGGCCGGTCTGGGCCTAAACTGGGCCGAAGCAAGAGGCATAGATGGCGATCAGTTCACGCTTGAAGCTTTCTACCGCTTTTCAATCTCACCCGGACTGCAGATCACGCCATCGGTACAATTCATTTCCGACCCGCTTCTAAATCCCGATCAGGACCGGATTACCCTGTTCGGTCTAAGAACCCGGATCGTTTTCTAATGCGGGGTGAAGGCAGTCACTAAGGGGTGTGCCAAAGGGCAACTAAGAGAGATCAAGCGCGTGCCGGAATTTTCAACGCCGGTCGAATGAAGTTGGGAAGCAAAGGAACAATCTATGAAGATTGCATACGGAATTCTTGCAGCCTTAGCAGTTGTGTTTTTCATCCTTGGAGGCAGCGATGCCCATGCCAAAGACAACAAGGGTAAAAAGCCGAACAAGGGGGGCAAGAACGGTGATGTCAGCATTCAGATAGAAGACAAACCCGGCAAAGGCCCAAAAGCTGTACCACCTGGACAGATCAAGCGCTACACGCGCGGTGCCAAGCTCCCATCTGACCTGGAGTTCGAGGATATTGGGGACCTTTCCAAATGGAAGCTTGGGGAGCCGGGCAAAGGAAACCGCTACATTCTGGTCGATGACGAAGTCCTCGAAGTTACGAATGACCTGTCTACCGTGGTCGATGCCGTCGGCATCGTCGGTGATCTTCTAAATTAGGCGAAAGTACGATGTTTCAGGGCATGAACTACCTCGTTTGCCCTGACGCTGGCCGGGGCGATCATTTGTGAACCCCGGCCCAAGTTCAAAACCCGGATCCGAGGCGCTACGATGATAAAGGCCCTTCTTGTTCTTTTTGCGCTTGCTACCTTTTCGTCAGCACGCGCCCTACTCGCTCAGGAAAACGGTGCAACTGAAGTCCCGCAAACAATACGCTTTGAGGGCTATGTATAGCCCAGTCGCGAAGCAGAACTGTCGCCTTTGGTGGACAATGTGGTCAACCGGACTTTGCAAAGTCTGCTTTCTGCGCATCGCTGACCTTAAAGCGCGTTGAAGCATTTTGTATTTTGGGCTCTCAGCCGCCATGCGGCGGTGCAGAGAAATTCCTGGCTTGCAGCAAATGTGTATGTCGGCTTTCAACGTTGCACCATGATCGGCTCGCTCATGCAGAGAAAGTCCGGAATCCGCCCGATTCTGTGGAAAAACAACGCGTTGCGAGTGCAGAAAGTGGTGCTCTGAACGGAGCGCAAGCACCTTTCTGGTCGGGCAACACGGCGTAGCCTGCGGTTGCATTGAAGCGGACATCCAAAACTAGTCTTTGCAATTTCCGAGATGCGGGATGATTTCAACGGACAAAGCAATCATTTGCATTAGCCAATTACTCAGACAATTCGCGACGCAAACCAATTATCCCGTGACATTAGATAACTTGCCCACGCAGGATTTTGAAATCCAAGCCGGACGTCGTTCGCCACTTG
Source organism: Ruegeria sp. YTSA064 (assembly GCF_059610325.1). NCBI lineage: Bacteria > Pseudomonadati > Pseudomonadota > Alphaproteobacteria > Rhodobacterales > Roseobacteraceae > Ruegeria > Ruegeria sp. YTSA064. The sequence goes on along the minus strand of NZ_JBXWNK010000021.1, from coordinate 20,824 downwards.
GGTTCTAATGTCCTCGACTTGCGCCAGTACGTCTGGCAGCGCTTCTGTAATTCTCTTAACCGCCACTTTGAGGTTCAAAAGATCTTCCGCCGCCAACTGGCCAATTCTTATCGAAACTTGGCGCAGCGTCTCATCGAAACCGTCGCCTTGCAAATTGGATGCTCGCCACAGGTCGAAATCTAGCACTTCCTGCATCCGGGCTTTGCCAAATGTATCTTGCAGCGTATGCCGTTCCGCAGGGGCAAAACCCAGCCGACGTTGAACTGCGTCGCTCGCTGGGTTCAATTTTGGCCATACACGCGTGTAGATCCCATCGGCGTCAGAGGTTTCGAAAACGTGTCCACATAGTATTCGGGATGAATCGCTTGATACCCCTTTCCCCCAATAGGAACGAGCGACTGCAACAAAAGTCACCACAGTATTATGGGGCAATCCCGGCGCAACAAATACGCCACGAATTCCTACAAATTGGTTATCGCTGGCTTCGTCCCGGACGGTCCACAGACCAATGTGTGGGGCATTGTTGGCGCTCCGCACTCCATCGACGGCAAGAGTGTCGATCCAAGCATCGGTTGCCGCCAGTGCACCTTTTCGCGAAGAGACGTTGTGAACGAGAGTTTTGGCGACCTCTGCGTCCCCAAATATGTACTCTGCCACATCTGATCGATCCGATACCATACTCGGCCGCAATCGGTATCCAGAACGATTGAGATTAGCTTCCAACTTGCCGCCCTTTCTCTGCGCAAGCATCTTGCAAGAAATCGGGTCGGGTCAAGGATCGTTATCGAAAACCATGCTTCTCGAATGGGCCGCTTCCGGGCTCAGAACGGTCATCTGACGTTTGCAGTAGCACATTGAGCCGGTTCTGGCGACTTCAAGGTCTGCTCGGCGGGCAATCGGCCTTACAAATTTTGATTAGCTGCCAGGTGAAAACGATCATATGCGCGGCTCAGGTGTCCTTGGATGCCGAAGCCTCCTCGTCGAGCCTTGGCCCGACGGACTCAAGCCAACTAATAAATGCAGCGACTGCCGGCCGAGGCTTCCATGGCGGCGTGACTATGAAATATCGAGACATGTTAGTGACTGTGATGGGGGCAATTTTCAGCGTTCCAGCCTCGATCTGAGCGCGTACGTCAATTTCGGATTCAACCACAAGCCCCATACCTTCCTCCGCTGCGCGGATTTCGAGAGACGGGTCGCCAATCTCCAAAGTTTTGATGGCGCTCGTGTCGATACCGGATTCTTTTAGTGCTTCGCGTTCCCAGAGACTGCCGCTCGGGATCAGCCAAGGAACTTCATCCCAATTGGTTGCGGGATTATCGACAAGCGAAGGTGCAGCAAAGGCCCGGGTTGGGCTTTCTATCAACAGCCGACACTTTAAGTCTGGCCAGTTTCCGGCACCTGCCCGGATGGCGAGATCGAAGCCTTCCGCGACAAGGTCGATAGCCTCGTCCGTCGGGGCGAACGAGATTTCGATTCTTGGAGCCTTACTCCAAAATTCCGCGATCTTTGGAAATATAACCGCCTCGGCAAAATATGCCGTTGTAGTCACGCGCACAGGTCGGTTCCTATTTTTTTCTTGAAGAGTTTCGATCCCTTCAGCGATTGCGGCAAATCCATTCGCCAAAGCCTTCGCAAGTTCTTGCCCCTCAGACGTCAGACTCACACCTCGCGCAGAGCGCTCAAGCAATTGCATACCAATGAACTCTTCCAGTGCACGGACCTGTTGCGCTACGGCCGCATGAGTTACATTGAGCGATCGTGCCGCTGCTGAAAAGCTCTTTGCCCGCGCTGCAGCCTCGAACGCCCTAAGCGCGGTTAAGGATGGCAGCTTTGTCCAGTCTAGTGTCATGCTGAAAGATCACCTTTCATCCCAATAGTATTTCTGACTCTCAGAATTACCGAAATATTACCATACTCCAATTGTAAATCACCCATTGATGGAGAAATTCGATGTTTTCCCCAAACACAGACCTGTTACGTGCCATTTCAATGTACGATGCCAACGGTCGCCCGCGCCCTAGCCATTTCCCGAGTTACAGAGTGCCATCGGAGAAGCAATGCACGGGGCAGCGGCGTAGCCTTGCATCTCTGTTTCAGTACTTTCTAACTTGGACTCGGCCGCGACACACGCACATAGAGGCCGGTCATCGGTGACACTGTGGAGCTACTGTCCTTGTCTCCGACATGGTCGTGATCGGAGCACCTTCACTGGTGGAAGGCCGAGATCTGCGTGACCCGGCCTCTTTAACGAAGTTGCCCTGGTTGCAGGAACTGGGCACCAACGAGGCGGCTGACTGGTTCACCTATCATGGGGTCGTACCTCCCGAGCCATTGACGATAAATCACATGCCTGGGAACCTGATCATGACCGCGGTTCGCCGAGGTTACGGGATCACGTATTCTGCCAGAGCTTTTTTTGAGGACGATCTGTCATCTGGTCGGATGATTGAATTGTTCTCTGAGCCACTCTTCGGCGTCTACTACATCCAGACTCAAGCAGTATTTCAGCGTCCTGAGGCTAAGGTGTTCGTCAAGTGGCTTAAATCTCAATCACAAGTCGTATCGACGCATACGTCCGAAAACTGACCACGTTCCGGAAGTGTCGCAAACTTTTTGTCTAGATTGACGAGCACGCAGGTTCCGACGTTTGTTCTCAGCGTAACCAAATCGCTGGGACATAGAGTGTTGACGACATCCTACTTCATCGCGCGGGTCACAGCTTGATCAATATCAATATGATCACGCTGTCACTCGTTTTTAGTTGGAAGAAAGTGTTCCCTGAAACCTGCTGCGGGCAGATTTTTTCGAGACCGTAAATTCCCAAACCAGCGGGATCGCCGAGTCCGGGGCAAGTGCCGATCGATCGCTTGTTTTGTCTAATCCGGCTTGCAGGCGGTCATGATGTAGGCCGTCGTCGGGAAGATCGCCTTGCCCGAAGGCGTGGCGTATTTCGAAAGTTTCACATCGGATTCGATCAGAACTTCTGCGATTTTTTCTTCACTGAGATGTATATCAAACAGCGGCAGCCAACCCCGTAGTTCGACTTCCACCATTGTCCGGGTGCTGGGAAAGGTTGCCTGCTCGCTTTTGGTTTCAAAGGCAATGTCATCGAAGCCCACTTGCGACAAGATGTTCGCGACTTCGTCGGGGTTGCCCAAATTGAATGGCAGCCTCACAGAATTTGCTGCCTCTGGTGATACGTGTGCCCCCAACACAGCGACGATGTCTCGATACGCAGGATTCTGATCGATAGAGTGCCAGATCGCCACCCCCAGCCTGCCGCCCGGTTTGGTCACCCGGTACATTTCGCGTGTCGCTTTCCGCAGGTCCTGAAAAAACATCATTCCAAATTGAGAGATCACGCAATCAAACGAGTCATCCGCGAAGGGCAGCTCTTCGGCACTGCCCAGAACCCACTCGATATTGGGTTCAACTTCTCTTGCCGCTGCAATCATGCCGGGTGCAGGATCAAGTCCGACCACGCGACCAGTATGTCCAGAACACTCGCGTGCTGCTCGCGTCAACACGCCTGTACCACACGCAACATCCAAAACGTGCGCACCTTCGCGTATTCTTGCGCCGCCAGTCAAATGGTCGCACCACGGTGCAAATAGCGCTGGCACAAACAGAGCTTCGTATCCACGACCCGCTTGGAGTTCTTCTTGTGTTACTTCGGCAGCCATTTGCGCTACTCCACAAATTCGTAGTGTTTGATTGATCTGGATTCGACCAATTCGGCTTCTGAAGGATCCACATGCGGCGATTGGTAATCATCGCCTACAAACGCCTTGAGAGAAGCGAGATCTTTCCAGATCATCACGAAACTGAATTCTCCTGGACTGTCAGCCCGCGCTGCGCCCGGAAGGACCTGCACGATCCCTTCGGTTCCCCGCATCAATGGTATGGCCGTGTTGTGGAAGAAGTCACCGAACTCCTCCTCTTTGCCTTCTTTCGCTGTGACTTGAAATATCCGCATGATCATAAAAGCCCCTCCGATTGGTAGGGTTGCTGCCTGCATGATGACCTCAAGAATACCTCATATCACATCACTAGCCCTTTGTCGTTTTGACTCATTACCAACTGTCATCAATAAACAGAACCAGTACCGAACCTGTCCTGAAACAGACCAATGGCTCAAGACCCTTGGACGGAAGCTACGCGACTCAAACGACCAGCCCTGCTAGATTGAGCCCTTCACGTAGTATTTCGATCGGGTCTTTCGGCATGTCACGTGCGCGGAAAGGGGCCAGTGGGTCTTTGATTGCTTCAGGAAACTCTTTTCTTAGTTCATTGATCAGGTTTCTCGCTGCGTCCAGTTCGCCGTTTAACGCCAAAGCCGCGGCAGTGTATGCCATGTTCATGAGGCGACGTGCACCACCCCTACCGGCTATTTCGGCCAATGCTTCATCGTAGTCGCCCCGCACGATTGCATGCAGGTGAAAGGCGTTGCCATATCCGGGATGAAGCTGAGGATTGAGTTCCCGCGCCCGAGTGATCCAGGTTTCACCAGCCTCCCATTCTCCCGAATATGCCAGAAAGATCCCCAAATCGGCGAGAATCCAGGAGTCGTTTGGATGAGATCGATTGCGCGTTGCGCGTAATTTCGGAAGATATCTGTGCTCTCACCAACCCTACGGATGTGGATCGCCAGTGCGTAATACGCATCCGGGTTGTCCCGGTCAGCCTCAAGTGCCTTATTGGCGGCCCGCCGCGCCCGCTCCGACCAGTCCGGCTGCGTATCCAATTGGCGCTTCTTGGACTCCAAATAATTGTAGGCGAGCCGTAACCAAGCCAGTGAATAATCAGGTTCCTCCTCAACCGTGCGGAGCTTCATGGCCAACGCATCCCCATCACGGGCGAAGCGGGGATCGGATATGTGCTTGACGATGGCTATGACATGCCGCCCCTGATGCTCACGGCAGATGAGTTGGAGGCTGCGGCCCTTGGTGCGCATGGGTGGCCTCTGAGGCAGACCCCTCGCTCGCTCGGGCTGCGCGTGATCTTGTGTCAAAGCTCTCCTCGGTCATCCCGAAAGAGCTTCGCCCTGTCGTGCCGGACGGAAGCACAAAGCCCATCCAAACGCGCGCTAGGGTGAACCAGCCAACACGCGAGCACCTAAGGGTTCTGTAAGGGCAAGCCTTTGCTGACTTTGAAACAAACCACCATACGCTGCAGTGACGGACGTAATAGAATCGATTCACTGCGCATTCAGAGTCAACTCAAACATCCCGGAGAAAAACCCGTTGGAATCTTCGAGTACCATCTGTGACTTTTGCGCTGCTATACAGTTTAGCACCGCACTTGATGCGCAAGAGAATTTTTTGCGAACGTTTTAGAAAGGCGACGGATGCACCGTATTTCCAAGGTTAAGATTCAGAACTTCAAGTCCATTCAAGAAGTCGAGCTGCTGCTTGCAGCCTATACGCCTCTAATCGGCTACAACAACGCCGGGAAAACAAATATCCTGCAAGCGTTATCATGGGTGATCAAGAAATCGGCTCTACAATCATCGGATTTTCTCGACCCCGGATTACCACTTGTTGTAACGGCCGAGATTACGGGCATCGACGCTGATTTGCTCGATGCTTTGGAAGACAATCATCGGAATAGGATCGAACCGCACGTAATAGACGGGACGATTTCGCTGCGCCGAACACAACCACAACCAAATGTGCCGGTTGGGCAGATCCGTCTGGAAGTAAGGAAGATGGAAGATGGCCAAGAAACATGGATCGTTAATCCAACGGGAATAGACCAAGCCATTGCGAGGATTTTTCCCGATCCGATATTCATCGGCGCGATGGAGAACACGACAGAGGACGTTGGGAAGTTTGCTTCAGGTACGACAATTGGGAAATTAATCAAAGAAATCATCGGGCCTGTCGCCGAACGAAACGCAGGTCCAGTCACAGATGCTCTCGCACAAGTCGCTTCGCGGCTATCTGCCGACGGTGACGAGAAGGATGAGACACTAGTTGAACTCGACACACAAATTCAAAATGAACTTGGCCGTTTTTTCCCCGGGGTCGTCGCCAAAACTCACATCCAAACGCCTGAATTCTCGGATTTTTTGAGAAACGCGACTATCAAGATCTATGACGAGCAATTTGATCCAGAGACCGGTCGGGACGCATCATCTTTCGGGCACGGAGCGCAACGTTCTGTTCAAATCGCCCTAATCAAGTGTTTGTCCGAGATCCGAAGGCAGGCAGCGGCCAATGAGGCGCGGACAACCTTGCTGTTAATAGATGAACCCGAGTTATACCTGCACCCTCAGGCCATTGAGATGGTGCGTGCATCGCTGAGCCGCCTCTCTGCGGAGAGCTATCAGGTCGCTCTTTCGACCCACTCGGCCAATATGATCGCAAGAGCAGATGCACCAAACGCTCTCTTGATCCGTCGAACAGCGGCGGATGGTACGATATGCTTTCCCAGGATGGTAGACGCCGTTCACGACGCCATAGCCGGAGCGGAGCACCAATCGGCAACTCTTTTCGCGCTCTCTAACTCAACCCAGCTACTTTTTTCCGAGAAGGTAGTCCTAGCAGAAGGCAAAACCGAACAGACGCTGCTTCCAGAGCTGTTTCAGCATGAAGCAGGTTGCTCACTTGAAGAAGACAAATTGGGCTTGGTCTCGCTCGGAAGTTCAAGCGATGTGCCTAAAGCGCTGCCCGTACTTGCTGCGATGGGAATTCCTACAAAGGCTGTCGTCGATCTTGATTTCGCGTTTAGACCCGCCATCCAGCACGGTTTGATCACCGACACCAACGCGGCTGTTCAGGGGTGCATTGCGGTGCTCACGCGCCTGCAAGGCGAAGGAAGAATCGACTTGGCAGAGGACGGTTTTCCCAAAAAATTTGGCGACGTCTCGACTGCCAAGGCATACGAGATTATGGCTGCGGAGGCAGACGCTCGTGGGCACATCGATGCCATCCATGAACACTTGAAGGCCCAAGGCATCTGGGTTTGGACGGATGGCACGATTGAAACTCATTTGGGCTTGGAAGGTAAAACAGCGTCTGTTCATAGCAGCTTCTTGTCGTCGTACCCAACCGAAGCGTTTCGCGACGGCCTGCCCAACTATGGAAACGTACAAGCTATGTTGGCATGGCTCAGACAGTAGGCCATCGAAGCGCATTGCTATGCGGAGAAAGCAGTTTCTGCAATTTAGAGGAAGGGTACTTTAGAAACGATGTTTAAGTTCATTCACACTGCGGATGTTCACCTAGACTCGCCCCTCAAGACTCTGGCGATGCGCGATCCTGATCTTGCTCAGCTTGTTGGTGGTGCTACCCGAAGAGCATTCGAGCGGATCATTGATATCTGCATCGAGGAAAGCGCCGATGCCCTAATCATCGCAGGCGATTTATACGACGGTGACCTCCGAAGCATGAAGACGGCCGCATTCCTTGGACGTCAAATGCGCCGATTGGACGAGGCTGGCATTCGCGTCTTCATGATCCGGGGAAATCACGACTCCGAATCCACGATCACGCGCTACTTGGATCTCCCTTCAAATGTTCACGTCTTTACCGGGCACGGAGGGGTCGAGGAGATTCCCGATGCGGGTGTCGCAATCCACGGCGTTAGCTTTGCACGTCGTCATGCACCGGATAGCCTTTTGCCAAAGTACAGGCCTCCGGTTGACGGGCTTATCAATATTGGGCTGATGCATACGAGCCTCGCTGGTGCATCAGGGCATGATGAATACGCCCCGTGTGCGCTTAACGAACTTAGTAGTCACGGCTTCGATTATTGGGCACTGGGCCACGTCCACGCACGACAAGTGCATTCGGAGAACCCTTATGTCGTCATGCCCGGCATTCCGCAGGGTCGGGACATTGGAGAAGCTGGTCCAAAGACGGTGACTGCGGTGGAGATTTCTGGCGGCGAGCTCAGTGTGAGCGAACGCAATGTATCCATCGCCGAGTTCGAACGCGTGAACCTTGATCTATCTGGCACCGATAGCTGGCAGGGTATACTTCAGACACTTCGAGCTGCGCTCAAGAATGCGCGCAATTCTGCTCTCTCGGAATATGTCATCTGCCGCTTGGAGCTTTCCGGAAACTCGAACCTTGGCTGGCGGCTCCATCGTGACGTCGATCTGCTTTTGGCTGAAGCGAAGGATGCAGCGGATCAGGTTGGCGGAATTTGGATCGAGAAAATCGAAATCAAGGTCGCTTCACCTGTTGCTAGTGCTGAAGATGCCGACCCGGTAGACGAGCTAGCGTTGCTCATGAAAGAGGTCGCATGGGACAGTGCATTTCGGTCGGAAGCCACATCCCACCTTGAGCAAGTCGTTCGCGCCCTGCCTGCGGAGCTGCGTGATCGCTTCGGTTCGGATCAGAATGGCACGAAGGGCGTTCTTGATCGCCTGCTTGAAGCAGGAGCAGCGGACGTCGTCGCTTCGCTGAAAAGCGGCCAGAGCCAAAAGGAGGCTTCGTGATGCGGCTGCGCAAGCTCAATTTAACACGCTATGGACGCTTCACAGATTTCTCGATTGATCTCGGAGATCGGCCTAAGAATGGATCCGATCTGCATATCATTTTCGGCGAAAACGAGGCCGGTAAGTCGACAGCCTTCAATGGCTATCTCGACCTTCTGTTCGGTATTGAAGACCGGAGCAAATACAACTTCCTCCACGATTACAGCGCCCTTCGTGTGGGCGCCGTTCTCGAGATTGACGGCCAAGACGTCGAGCTCTCGCGCATTAAACGACGGGACGGAAATCTTTTGGATGGAGCGGACAACGGGGTCGATCCAACCCTATTGTCAGCAACTTTGCACGGTTTGTCCCGCGATGCGTATCGCACGATGTTTTCATTGAATGACGAGACGCTTGTACAAGGCGGCGAAGAAATTCTGGCAAGTCGTGGTGATCTTGGTCGTCTGCTCTTTGCAGCAACTGCTGGGCTCGGTGATCTAAGCGATGGCCTCGACGCGTTGCGTGAAAAGGCTGCCAAGTTCTACATGCCTCGGTCGCGATCGAGCGAACTGAAGTCCTTGAAGGACGAACTCAGTATTATGGACGAGCGCCGCCGCACGTTGGACATCCATGCCAGTGGCTTCGAGGCTCTCGTTGAAAGTCGTCGGCAAGCGGAGGAAGCCTATCAGGTCGCACGGGACAGTCGCGACAATCTCCGGGCGGAGCAAATCCGGTTGTCCGCGTTGAAAGATGCCTTCGCAATCCGTGATGGTCTTCTCAGACTGGAAGAACAGCTCCAGCCCATTACCCACTTGCCTGACGCTCCTGCGGGATGGTCAGCGGAAGTAGGTGCTCTCAAGGAAGAGCTTGCGGCAGCCATGGCAAAAAAGGGAGACGCCGAGGCCGATATCAAGGCTGCGGATGATCGACTTGAAGCCCTGGTACCTGACCCCGAGATTGATTCTGTGCGCGCCGAAATCACTTCGCTGGAGATACCTGCAGCCCGTGCTCGCACAGCACAGGAAGACCTGCCAAAACGGCGGGAAGAGCTCCAAAAGGTTGACGCCAAGCTCGACGAAATTCGCGCCCGACTGGGCGCGATGGAAGACAGCGATCTGACTACCCTAATTGTCCCGGACGACCGGCTCGCGCGGTTGGATGAACTTTCCGCCCGAGAAGCCGCTTTGGCTCAAAGAGTGGCGTCCGCCCGAGACGAAGTGAGCGCGGCTGAGGATGCCCTCCAGTCTGCGGTCGAAGACCTCGAGGCTGCACCTGCCCAGAGCGCGGAAATGGCCTCGCTGACCTCCCTGCTCGACCAGTTCAACCAAGACAATCCCGAACAACGCGAGCAGCATGCCGCGGAGGCGCTTGAACGCTTGAGCAAATCGATAGAGCGGGATCTCAAAAGGTTGGCTCCTTGGTCAGCGACAGAAGCAGACCTCGCACCAGCGTCATTGCCCGATGCCCAACAAACTGATCGCTGGTCCAGAACCGCGCTCGAACTGGCGCAGAAATTGAGGGAGTTGGAAGATCGTAGGGCGCAACTTCAAGAAACACGCGCCCGAAATGTGAACATCGTGTCTGCTCTTTCTTCGCAGAGTGATGGCATAGCTGATGCCGAGGCAAAGCGTGTGCGTGTTCTGCGCGATAAGGCTTGGGCTTCGCATCGATCCCGCCTGGATGACGCTTCGGCAGACGTCTTTGAAGTCGCGCTTGGAGAAGACGACCGAGTTCGTGACGATCGTCTAGCTGCGGCAGACCGGCTGGCTGAACTTCGATCAGCAGAAATCGAGATTACAGCAACTGATGCAAGCCTCGAGACCGTCGCAGCCAAGATGAAAGAAACCCAGGACGACCTATTTGCGCTCCGCAAAGAAATGGCGCCGGTTCTCTCCGAGGCTGGCTTGCCGACAGAATACCCCGCTGAGGACCTGCCGGGTTGGGTCGAGCGGGCTGAGGCATTGCTAGACGTTGTCGCCGAGGCGGACGCTCAGCGATCGGCACGGGAACGCGCCGCTGCAGATTGCGAGGTCACCAAAACCGCGCTCATTGAGGCGCTGACGGCCCTAGGTGAAAGATCCCCTGATGCTCCGACCCTTCGACAGCTTCAGGCACGGTCGAACAACCTGAAAGACCGCGCAATCGAAGACGCGGCAAAGCGCTCGGCGGCTGAAAAAGCTGTGGCGGCGGCGAAGGCGCAAAAACGACAGCGGGACCGAGCCCTTTCAAACGAAGAACAGGCATTTGCCAATTGGCAGAGCGAGTGGACAGATGCGCTGGAAGGACTCTGGTTGACCGAGCGCAACACAACACAGGTCCGCGCGCTCCTTGATCCGCTTCGCGGTCTGGCGACGCAAGCCAGCAAACGCGTCGAACTCGTGGCGCGCGTCGAGGCTATGGAGCGTGATCGCGCCGCCTTCAAGGACGCCGTAGACCGGCTTTCTGTCAGGCTCGAGGTTGCCTCGGAGCAGAACCCGGCATCGACGTATGCTGAGCTTAAGACGAGGTTGAAGGCAGCTGACGATGCGAACACGGCCTTGCAGGCAGCGGAAGAGGCTCGCCTGATCGCTGAAGAAAGATTTGCAAAAGCGGACGTGGAACTCTCGCGTGTAGAGACACGGCTAAAGCAAATGGCTGGACACTTTCCAGAGATCGAGACCATCACAAATCTCGACGAACTGGCAGATGTACTTAACCGATCGCAGCAGAGAACCGATTTGGCTAAGACCGTGGAAGAAAAGCAACGCGATCTCTTCGAACGCCTGGGCGCTGAATCCAGAAAGGACGCGGATGAACTGCTCGACGCAGAAAATCGCAACGACGTTGATAGTGGTCTAGCTGAAATCGACAGTGATCTTTCAGAAGCCGAAGGTGAGCTTGAAGACCGGATTGGTGGGCGGCGTGATGCAATAAGAGCGATCGAGGAAGTCGGTGGAGACGCGGCCGTTGCGCTTCTTGAAGAAGAGCGCCGGAGCGTCTTGATCGAGATTGCGGAGAAAGCCGATCGGGCGCTCTCTCTCCAGCTTGGGGTAATGGCAGCCGATCGTGCCCTTGCGGTTTACCGTGATCGCCATCGTTCAGAATTGCTGGCGCATACAGCCGATGCATTTCGTACTATCACTCGTGGGGAGTTCCATGATCTCACAACACATCCAGACAGAAATGGTGATCGTCTGATTGCTCTGCGATCCAACGGTGGGGGGTCCCTAGGGGCTGATGAGATGTCAAAGGGGACGCGTTTCCAGCTCTATCTTGCCTTGCGTCTCGCCGGATACCGTCGGTTCTGCGACGTCGCAGGCCCGCTTCCATTCATCGGCGATGACGTAATGGAAACCTTCGATGATCGGCGTGCGGCAGCGACACTCGGTCTTTTGAGCGAAATTGCGCAAGACGGGCAGGCTCTCTACTTCACCCACCATGAGCATCTCTGCGAGATTGGGAAGAAGGTTTGCGGCGACAAGGTAACAATCCACGAGATCCCCAAGTTGCAATTCGTCAGCGGCGCAGCTTGATTGGCAAGAAAATGTCATCGCAACCACTAGTTGGAGACAACAAGTACTTAGCCGGAGCTTCTTAAATGCTTCGCACCTCCTCTGTCGGACTCGGTCAACAGTCGGTTGTACTCTACAGATCTCTAGCCGGTCGAAGACAACCGATCTTCGGAAATGCTGGCCGAGCCTAGCAGAACGAATTTCAATGCATTTTCTGGTTGGCTGCTCTTGAACCTCAAGCGGCAACGCAATGTTGGGGGCGATAGAGCGGATTTGGCAAGGTGCAATGTCTGCTTACGCCGAGGTTACGTTTTCTGCGCGCGTGTGCAGCGAAGGTCCGGAATCCGCCGTCTGTGCAGAAGCTAGAGGTCGAATAACAAAACAGGTTCGGTTGCTTGCCCCCTACCCCGCTCGCTATATACCACCAGTATTCAAACCCTGGTTTCAGTAATCCGCGCCTTGGCGGGTATCCCAGAGACGCAGAATTTCTATCTGGGTGGGCATTACACGATAGATCAGCGTGAATGGGGTTCGCGGCACTGAAAGCTCCCGTATGTCTTGGCGTGTGTCACTTGAGTGACCTGCATAAGGGTTGGCTGCAAGAGTAAGCTGAATGGCTTTGAGCTGAGCTCGTGCCCTTTCGCTGCCTTCAGGAAAAACTGACGTGAAGTAGTAACGGAACCATTGAATGTCCCGGGCCGTATCTTCGAGAAATACTATCTTCATTGGCTATTGGATTGCCCGCTTGCTACCGGAGCCGAAAGTTCATTCTCGGTATCCCAGCTGTCTATCCAGGCATTCATTTCGTCTGCCGTGATGAACTTGCCTTGGTCTGCTTTTTCAACAGCCGCATCAATGGCTGCACGTTTAGCGGCTTTGGATTCTAACATCATTCTAATTGCCCGTACGGCGAGTTGTGCAGGCGGTCGATCTTCGATTGCAGCTTCCCGTTCCAGGGTCTTTCTCAGGTCTTCATCGAGACGGATTGAATATGGGCTGGTACTCATCGCAATCACCTGTTTCCGTATTGTAGTACAATGTAATACATTGCCATTATATTCACAATAGACCGATGGCATGTACTGCACCTATTGTTCTGAACTCATGAGCGTGAGGAGATATCATGGGTATGGCCTGCACTTCCGCGGACTTTTGAACTATGCGCCAACAATGTGGTTGGTTGCATATCTCCCCGATCGATTTTCGAGATCAGTGAGATCAAATAAGCTTGGTGAGATTTTATGTTCTCAGCTCGTTGAAAGATATATCCAAGCACCATGAAACGGAGAGCTGGGCCATGTGTCGATTTCATAGCATACCAGGTCTGACCAAATCGTAAGTACTCGGCGATATCGTCCATAAGCCGGTCACAATGTGACTGATCCCGGGCAAGGCGAAGTTCCGAGCACAAACGTGGAAAGCTGCGCTCCATTTGATCTGGAGAAACTTGAACCTGAGAATGTTTTCCTTTCTTAACTATCGGATTCAAAGAGTCCTCTTTGTGCCCCTCAATTTTATGGTCATAGGCCCTCATTTTTTCGGTATGAGCCGGTGTTATCTCTGAGATTTCCACAGAGATTTCAGCCAGAAGTTTCCGGAGGACACGCGCATCCGGCTTGCGGCGCAGCGCATTGCGCACGGAGGTCATCAAATCTGTGATAGAGCCATCGTCTGCTACAAGCTCTTTCAGACGAGCCAGAGCGGCCGATACCTTGTCGCGGAGTAACGTGAATTCGAGAACGCGGTCAGCATGCTTCTGGGCTTCCTGGAGGAACTCAGCATGCCTTTCAGACAATGGCATCAGGGAAAGACCGGTCGCTGTGACCACCCTGCCCTGTCGGTCTCGGCGTGCCCAACGTTTACCATTTGAGCTCATTACGCGTCGGACAATCCCAAGCTTGGCCAGAGTCGAGATATGACGTTCAACAGTTGGAACGCTGACATGGGCTCGTTTGGCAATCGCGGCGTTGGATGCGAAGCAGATATGCTCATCATCCTGATCGACTGAAATCTGATCTCCTTGCAAAAAGGAAATCATTGCTCTTAGGACGTTGAGAGAAGTGGACTTCAGCCCAAGCGACTCTCTCGCCTCTTCAACGGCTCGAAGAAGAATCCATTTCTTGGGCGTATAAGTCCCCTGCCCTGTCGCGCTCGACAAGGTTGCTCCTGACGGAGCCATTGCTGTCACTGTTTTCATGAGTTTATGTCAGCAGACAAAAAATACCCGTTCGCTCAGGAGCGTTTTTTCTTGTATGGCGATTCGGGGACTGCTAGATTCTAGGTGTCTAATCTAAGAATTGCGCTTAGCGCAGCGGCCCTCGAAGCTCCGGTTTCGGGGGTTTTTCTTTGCTTGCCTTCCTCCTTTCTGCTCGTCCTCAGTTATTTTGCTTGTTGTTTACAGCTGTAAATTCGGCGTGTGTTCTCTTGATGATTTTCGTCAGATTTTTGTCCAACCACTCAGCAAAATCCGCGTTCGAACCTGTCTTTCTAACTGACAATGTAAGAGACCCGCTGCCGGACTTGATAGTCACGCCATCAATGGGGCTGGTTTCACCAACGCCGTCCTTTTGTCGGGCACCACGTTTTGCGGCCGCTTTAAGTAGGGTTTCCAGCCGGTCATCTGAGGAAACCGATGGCTCGACGGCTTGAAGCAAGTCCGTTGCGTCGTCAATTGTCAGCTTGCCTGCCAAGAAGTGCTCAGCAAGTGCAGTCCACTTCGGGCGGCCTGACTTTGGAGCTGCGCCGATCATTTCTCCGACCTCAAAAGGAACGTTTTGCGTGACCTTAGTAAGGTGGGACAATCCTGATGCTGACAGGTTCAGAACTCGTTTCACCGTGGCTGTATCATGCCCAGCGGTCTGAATTGCTTCCGCAAAGCGAGCTTTTTCGTAGAAGGACAGGTTGCGCCTCGCTGCGTTTTCAAGGCCTTTGGCAAGGAGCGCCGACGCATCGTCGATATCTTGAACATTGGCGCGAACTTTGATTTTGAGCTCACGACATGCTTTGAGCCTTCTCCTCCCATAAATCGCCTCGTAACGACCTTCGGTTTTCGACTTCCGAACGAGGATGGGTACTTGTTGACCGCCGTCTTGGATGCTCGATTTCAAACTCTCAAAGCTGTCGTCATCTTCATCAGGGTTTACAGCTGTAAACTCACCAAGCCGATCAATCGGTCCCCAATCGTCTATGAGAGATGGGTCAATTTCCCTAATTGCGGCAAGGGATCCTTGAAGCGCACCGAGAGCAGGGGCGTTGGCTCTTACCGGTCTGTCTGCGGTCTTAGATCCGGAACGTGCAATCGTGCTCGCTATACCCGACATTTCTTGAAGAGATTTTCTAGCCATTAGCTACGTCCCCATGCTTGGTGGATCATTTGCTCTACCTCAGAGCCGATCGCATCCATTGAGTTCTTTGCCCGGTCATAGGTTGCGCGTGTCATTTCCGAACGCACAACCTCGTAGATCGACTGCTTGAGCATTGTTGCGTCACTGATCGCAGTGCTCTTCAGAGCCGTTGCTGACATAACGCGGTCCTGAAACAGTGCTCGCATGAATGAAGCCAGCTGTTGAGATGGAACGTCTGTTGGCTCGTCACGTGTTATAAGGAACTTGAAGCTGTCGTATTCGAGAGTGGCGCCGGCGTCTTCAATGACAGCCATATAAGCACCAGCAAGTTCGAGAAATTGAGCTGTCGAAGACACGTCCAACATAGAAGGTGTTAAGGGCACGAGCAAAGAACTGGCGGCAGCCATCCCCGCGATGGTTAGGAACCCGAGTTGTGGTGGACTATCAATAAGAACAAGGTCAAAATCGTCTTCCACTTGGGCCAGAGCATTCCGTATTCTCGTAAAAAACGGATGGTCAGGGTTAGAGTGGACGGCGGATTCCGTCTCAAATTCAGAAAGAACAAGCCGTGACGGTGCCACAGACAATCCGGGGAAATATGTCGGAAGCACGACATCTGCCATATTAACCGGGTCTTCATAGCGAATGGCATCGTATATAGTTAGCCCATCGAACTCGATTTCAGGGCTGATGCCGCACATGGATGTAAGCGAGCCTTGGGGGTCTAGGTCAACGGCCAGCACACGGTATCCGCGAAGCGCGAAAAAATGAGCCAGATGAATTGTTGTAGTGCTTTTGCTGCTACCGCCTTTGAAGTTCATCAACTGCCAGACTTGAAGTTTCTCTCCTTCCGTCCGGCGAGGGATGTAGCGTCCTTGTTTGCGCGAGGTCTTCTCAAGCGTTTCACGTGCTTCCCAAAGCTCTTGCGCAGTATAGTAACGTCGACCGCTTCGCACGTCTTTTGGTTCAGGAATTGTACCTTCTGAGTGGACCTTGCGCATGAATTGACCCGAGACGCCCAAAAGTTCGGCCGCTTCTGGTGCTGCGAATGTGCGTAGTGATTTTGTGTTGTCAGGTGCAAAGGCAGCAAGAAGATGCTCTCGGATAGCCGAGTTCAATCTCTCGGAAATTTCCGTGGCGAGTGCCGATGGTCGATCTGCCGTAAGTGGTGTCACGGGAATCATGTAGTTGCCTCAAATTAAAGAATGTGGTCATTTTCGCGCCACTTGAGACAAACAGCCGTGATTCACTGCCCTAAGTCAAGAATTTTCGCCTATATTGTGGGCTGCGCTGACCGGCAGACTACATGCGCTTTGTATCAGAGCAGGGTGGTTTACAGTTGTAAACCCGGTAGAAGAGAATTGTGGGCTCTCAAATCAGAGGTGGATCTTCCGCAAATCAATCAGGCATGCGCGTGAAACTTCTCTAAATGCTCCGCTTTGAGTGGAGCATGTCCTGCCGAAGGCTGTGTCATGAATGAGCGAGGTGCGTTGTAAGAAGGGTATCAGGGAAGGGTAGGGGGTTAGTTGAGCTGATTGGTTGAATCACACCCCAACAAATCCGCAGCCGGGTTCTGGGCGATATCGACGCCGTCATAGCATTTCTGAGCCAGTGCGATAGGTGCAAACCGGTCTTGAGCGGTGCGCCGTCCTGCGCGGCTTGGGTCAGGAAGCCCGAGCGCAGCCAAAGCGGTGAGGCATAATCCTTCGGTAGTCCTGTCACCTTCAGTCGGTGTTTGACGATCTGGGCTATGGCGCCCGGGTTGAGGTGGCGTTTCCATATCCAGCCAGATTTCGAGACCGTGTGAAACAGGGGGCTGTCCTCGACCTGACCCACTTCGATCCAACGCGCCAGCGGCCTAGCTGCGCGACCTTTGCGCACCAACCGTGAAGCCTCGCCCTTTTGGGTGGCCTCGACTACCAGCGGCGACAGCAAAATTAGGTCATTCTCGTCGAATTCCTTCAGCGACACATCCTCCAAAAAAATCCCGCCGATCACCGAACGCTGCCATCTACCCGAGGTCAGCCCAGTAACAGGATGATCTGGTCACGGCTGTCCCGGCACGAACCTTGAATGGTGACCATCTGTTGTTCGAGAATATCACGGGTAATCGGATGGGCGGTGTTCGGGGCAAGGAGGTCGGCCCTGTGTTTGGAATTTGCGAAAGCGTAGGGGTGATGGTTAACCCTGCCACGGCGGTGAGCACTTATTTGCTCTGTCAGGCCGGCAATAAGAACGGTTTGATTAAACTACCGGGTGTGGAAACTTCAATTGTTGAACAAGTACCTTCGTTGGCATATATTGCCAATCAGGAGGTTCATGCCATGGTAACCCGCAATGTCGTACTTACAGAAACGCAGGATCAACTGGTGCAGAATCTGGTTGCATCTGGTCGCTATCAGAACGCCAGTGAAGCGTTGCGCGCCGGTCTTCGTCTTCTGGAGCGGGAAGAGGCGGGACTGGTGTCTCTCAGACAAGGCCTGCAGGAGGGCGTAGCCCAGGCTCAGGCAGGAGATCTGGCAGAAGGCGGCGGTCCGGATGCGATCCGTCGTGCCTTTGCAAGGGCACGAACCAAAGCGTGACCAAACCCTTTCGACTGACACGCCATGCTGAAGCCAGCCTGGTGGAAATTGCCCGATGGACCATCGACAAGTTTGGACGGCATCAAGCCGATCTTTATGAACAAGAACTGATAGCGCGCTGTCAGGCCATCACGGAGGGCAGGGCGGCCAGCCGCAGCTGTTCTATATTGGTAGAGGAGGCAGCTGATCTCAGATATGTACGGGCGGGAGAGCACTTCCTAGTCTACCTGGATCAGCCTGACGCGGTGATCATAGTCGATATCCTGCATTCCCGCTGCGACCTACCGCGACATGTTTCCGCGCTGGCCACGTTAACGGATGCGACAGGAAACAAGACATAGGCACAGCAGCCGGAGTTTCCCTCAAGCTGGGAATTCTTTAAGTAGGCAGTATGTGCTCACCCCAATAGATCAGTCGCCGGGTTATCCGCGATGTCCACATCGTCGTAATACTTTTGCGCCTGGGCCATCGAGCGGTGCAACGAGAGGCGCATTGCGGCTTGGATTGGGGCACCGTCCAGGGCCGCCTGGGTCAGGAAGCCCGAGCGCAGCCCGTGCGGCGACGCAAAATCCTCTGGCAGGCCCGCCAGTTTCAATCGGTGTCTGATGATCTGGTAGATCGCATCCGGGGACAGGCGGCGCTTCAACACTCGATCGGCTTTTGAGACCGGTCGAAACAGCGCTCCATCCGTGATCTGCCCGACCTCGATCCAATGCACCAACGCCTGTGCGGCGCGGCCCTTCAGCACCAGCCGCGGCGTTTCACCTTTGGTTGTCGTCTTGGTCTCCAGCAGTGAAATCCAAACCAGTCCTTTCTCGTCGAACTCTTTGAGAGAGACATCCTCGCGCATCAGAGCAGTGATCTCGGAACGCCGCCGTCCGCCCGAAGCCCAACCCAGCATCAAGATGGCGCGGTCGCGGCAATCCCGCCGGGACCCCCGACAGGTGGCCAACAACTGTTCCAGCACGTCCCGCGTTATCGGGTGTTGCGATTTCGGAGCCGGTGGCCGGGCCGCAGCTCGCCGCGCCTTGGCGCGGGCCTGCTTCACCTGCGGCGCACCGAAAGGGCTGGTCAGGTTCTTCATTCGATGAAAGGCCAACCAGGAGGCGATGCGCCGGTCCAGCGTCGAAGGGGCAGGGCAGGCGAGGGATTTGCGCAGCCCCTGCGCAATCAGCACCTCCGCGGTTTGACGCGCAATATCCTCATCGGGCGCATCACCCAGATCGCGGGCGTGATCGAGAATGAAGGCGAGGGCGGTGGCCTCAGATTCGGGCCAGCCCAACGTGGCGCTGAACCGGGCAGCCTTCCAGGCGGTGATATAGAGCAGGTCGCGTTCATAGGCCCGCAGCGTATTGGCAGGCGTGCCACGGATGTAAAGATCGGTGAGCGCCTCCTGATCGGCCTCGGAGAGGGCAGGGGTTGACGCGGGAAGATAAGGGGCAGGGGCTGTCATGGCAGCTATTCTGAGCCCATTTCCCGGGAAAATCAAATACTCCTGATAAGGGATACTTATCAGGTATAATAGTAGGTTTAGAAAGTAACAAATGTAACGAGCAAAAGGGTGAAATTTTGCGCGCAATACAAATGGAAGCTCTGCTTGGCAACAGAAATCGCGGGCTCTGAAGGTGTAGACGCCCCCGCTGGCCTCGATGTGCCATTGTGGGTTTGCAAACAACATGATTGGAGGCGTCCATGGAAGAGATTAGCGTGATTGGCCTGGATTTGGCGAAGAACGTTTTCCAAGTGCACGGAGCAGATCACTCGGGTCACCCTATTCTGCGGAAGAAACTGCGCAGAGGTCAGGTCCTTGAGTTTTTTGCCATGCTACCGAGATGCGTGGTTGCGATGGAGGCTTGCTCTAGCGCGCATTACTGTCGCCGCGAGATTGGTCGCCTGGGTCACGATGTCAGGCTCATCCCACCTGCGTATGTGAAACCGTTTGTGAAGCGACAGAAAAACGATGCCGCTGATGCAGAGGCCATCTGTGTGGCTTCGAGCCGTCCCACCATGCGTTTTATCTCGGACAACAACGGCAGGCAGCCCTAAAAACAAACAAGGGATCTATCACGACCGGCCGCCAGAGCGGCGACCTTGACTGACGCCTTCCGGCACGGCCGCGCGCCAAGCAGAGGTGCGCTTGCAGCGGGAACAGATGCGTTCGCCAAAACCTTCGCTCCAGAAAGAGGATTTGCAGCGCAAGCAGAACCGTTCCTTGGGCGCATCTGCAAGCGCACGCTTTGGCGGGTCCGAGACGATGAATTCCTTCTTCTTTTGCATCAGTTCCTCGCGTTTCGTTGATTCAGGCATTCGCTTCTTCAACTTCATTCGGGCATAGGCGAAGTGGACTGTTGGCATGGCATCCCTTCATTTTCGGCGTTCTGAATTTCAGAGCTGTCCTGCGGAAAAACTTGCGGGGTATCGTCTTTGGGACTTTGGTCAACGAGATCGACATTCTCCCGCGTTGTCCGCGATCCCGAGTAAAGATACCGCAATTGGGCCTCGGATACCCCGTCGGCCTGCATCACAAGCTGCACCATTGGGTCTGCCAGCATTTCTTCGAGAAAAACATCAGACAGCTCTCTTCCTGAAAGCTTGTCCTTCGCGCGGGCATTGTCGAGATCAATCAATGAAACGGTTAGGCTCCAGGCTAATCCCGGATGGGAAATGCGTGGATGCAGGTGGAGGTTCTGTCGCAAACTTTTTGGATGGCTAAGCATCATTGAAATTGTTGGGCAGTTTAGCCTGCCAGTTCGGAGAATTGCCGAAACGGACGGAGTTCGGGCGTGAATTGACCTTTGCGGATCATGTTAACCAATTCTATGCCTGCCAGGACAGATGCGGCTGACGCGAAGGATTTGAAACCGAGCATGGGCCTGATCCGTCGTTTGATGAATCGATGGTCGGCATTGCCAACTTGTTTGCGCGTTCTGAACTGGTTACCGCTCACGCATGAAGATACCGTTCAAAATGCCGCGCCTG
>NZ_JBXWNK010000020.1:0-35044 GCF_059610325.1 Ruegeria sp. YTSA064 | reverse complement strand
CGTATACGCACAACGAAAAGAACATCGTCGAACTGTTCGGGGCTGAGTTCACGATAGGGGTCATCAAAGACCTGCGCAGACGGATCTGGCAGATCTGCCCAGTCCAACGCGGTTCCAGGCGTCGCCGCAGCATCATAACCGCACAAAACCAACCCTGCGAATACTGCGGAGCAAAACCAATTTCGCATGAATGCTCTCCGGCTGCTTTATCTGGTCAATCCAGTGTGTTTTTGTAGATCACACCGTCCTTCATGATCAGGCGGATTGTTTCCGGGCTGTCCGGCCTCGGGTCCGCACCGAACCACTGATCGCCTGTTCCAACGACAGAGAAGTCTTCGAGGGGGTTGCCGTCTATCAGCAGGATGTCGGCATAGGCGCCTTCTTCGATCACACCCAGTTTGCCTTCCGGATAGGGGTTCATGAAATCACCGCTAAGTGCCGCGATCTCGCCACCTACCGAAGTTAGGGTTACCATCGACGCATAGGGGCCGAAGAAATGGTTATTCAGATGTTTCTCGTAGGCGATCTGGATGTTGCACGCTTCGACCGAGCCGACGCAATCGGTTTGGAAACCGCGCGGCGCCGGGCATTCCTTCATACTTGGAATGTAGGCTTCGAAGGTCGCCGAGGCCGATTTGGCCTTCCTCAAACTGTTGGGGTTGTTTTTCACGGACGGAACATCAAGTAGGCCTGGATCAAATGCTGTGATGTTCGTCGTGATGTACGCTCCTTTTTCTTTCATCAAAGCAGAAATCTCGCAGTCAAAGTGAAATCCGTGTTCAATGGTTCTGACCCCTGCATTCAGGGCATTGATGATCGCTTCTTTGCGGTAGGAATGTGCCATGACATAGGTGCCGTACTCGTTGGCAACCTGAACAGCGGCCTCGATCTCTTCTTTCGAACCGGCGAGCAACTGCCATGGATCGAATGCCGAAATCACCCCACCTGATTGCATGAACTTCAATTGCGTGGCACCCATGCGCAGGTTGTTGCGGCCATACATGTAAATTTCGTCAACACCGTTGACCTGTTGGGCCATATTCAGAGTCCCAAAGTTGGTCACCCCACCCGGCGGAGATGTGAAGGATGCGAAATCGGCGTGACCACCACGTGTTCCGAGAAATGCCCCGGAAGGATAAAAGCGGGGGCCGACGATCTGGCCGGCGTCAATTGCGCGCCGCAGCCCGCCGCCAGCGCCCCCGGCATCGCGAACGGTCGTGAAGCCCTGCATCAGGTACATTTCGGCCATCCGGGTCCCGTGGATGGCGAAATCCTCCCAGGTCGAGTTGGTTTCCATCTCGGCAATCGATGGCCCCATGAGCATCAGGTGCGCGTGATTCTCTATAAAGCCCGGTGTCAGAGTGCGCCCACCGCCGTCGATAACCGTCGCGCTCGGCGCATCAATGGCATCGGTTGAGACGGACTTGATCAGATTGCCCTCGACCAGAACACTGGCATTTTCAATGCGTTGCTCATTCACACCGTCGAAGACATGCACGTTGGTAAACAGCGTTTGGGGTTCTTCTTGATCCTGAGCCTGCGCGGTCGCCGAAAAAGAAAGAACTGCCGCGACAATTGCCGTCGAGCAAAGAGACATTCGTAAGCCGGACATAAGTACTCCCTTCATATTCATGTTTTGCCAACTATAGTCTGGAATTCATTGGCTCGGTTGCCCCTTTTGAATTAGGATGTACGAATGTGACTGCAAAAATGGCCACTTCTTAAAGCTAATCCAACAAGGGTTATGAGCTTGCCTTTCAACTCCACCTCCCGAGAGCATAGCGAGGGCTTTGTTCGCCTCTCTTTAGCCGCTCCCTTTCTGCAATATCTCACCGAACGTAAGATCAATCCGCAACCAGCATTGGATCAGGTCGGCTTGAAAGCTGAACTGATGACTAACCCATCCGTGTTCGTTCACTCCGAGTTGGTTTACGGCTTGGTAAATGCTTTCTCAGAAGTATCAGGGGATCGATACCTAGGACTGAATGTAGGGGAAGCGTTTGACCTACAAGGATGGCCGCCCTTCGCTCAAGCCTTGCAATCTACAAAAACGCTGTTCGAGTTTTTTACCCGCTTTGTTGAGCTCGTGCCGCAGGAGTCCAATTCTGTGCGGCACAGCCTTGTCATTGAAGCAGACAAAGCGACTTATCGTATCGAGAGGCAACAGGAACCAACCGTCCCACCCATTCAGGTGACCGGTTTTGGTGCCGCAATCTATGTACGCCTATTGCAGACCGTCGTCGGAGAGTCCTGGGACTCTTCCCGTGTGCGATGGGAAAGCAGATACATCAATGGGCTGCCTATCGACT
This sequence comes from Ruegeria sp. YTSA064, assembly GCF_059610325.1. Classification (NCBI taxonomy): domain Bacteria; kingdom Pseudomonadati; phylum Pseudomonadota; class Alphaproteobacteria; order Rhodobacterales; family Roseobacteraceae; genus Ruegeria; species Ruegeria sp. YTSA064. The sequence continues at coordinate 32,735 of NZ_JBXWNK010000020.1, read as the reverse complement.
ACAAAGGGATCGAGGTTGGCCTTGGGACTGATCCCGGAATGCAAATTAGTTTTCCTGTGGAATGGTTGTTTTTGCACCACGTCTCTGAGGGTTCTGCCAAGCCCATAGCATCACTTCGACAAGATGAAGAAGTAACCGTGGTGGCAGCTTTGCGATCTGTCTTACGCGACAAACTGGATGAAACCGATTTGGGACCAGAGATGGTGGCTGGAATGCTGGGAATACAACCGGAACGGTTTCTGAAAGCGCTTCAAAAACAAGGCACAACGCTACCCCGTGAGATCAAACGGCTGCGTGTCGATGTCGCTAAGAAGCACCTCCGAGAAGACAAGATGACAATAGCGGAGATCGGCCTGATGCTCGGCTACTCCGACAAGTCCCATTTCACCCGCTTCTTCCGAGGTCAAACCGGAATGACACCGACCAAGTTCCGAAGCAAGTAAATGTGGTCGAGCCAAATGAACGCTTCGAAGATTAGGTCCTCGTGGGATCAGTTCGGAGAAGTTGTAGTGCGACGTTGAACAGGTTAGTCGACGACATGAATGGTTGGTTGCCACCGCCGATACAACCTCTGCAACTGGCCGTTTCGTTGTGTATTTCGGAGTTAGCAAAGCTTGGTTGCGAAGGTCCGCTTCGGGCTGCGTGCGGCCAATCATGCTAACAGCAGACAACGATGGCACCGAGCCCAATTCAGTCGTTTACAGCAGACAACATGATTTCCTGAACGTCGCGCATGTCCTAGTCAATGGCTTGGTGCAAAACTGAAAAGCGTGATTGTGAATGCCTGCTTCAGGCTGGGGACCAGCCAATCATGCTTGCTGCGGAGAACGGCAACACTGAGCCCATTTTGACCGATGCTGCGCGATGTCCCAATGACAGCAATGCGCAGAAAGCGGACTTCGCAAATTCGAGAATAAGGGCCCGTTGTAGACGTTCCATCGCTGTCCCGGGGCTGCCTGGCATCGGTCGGGTGGCTGTCGTTACAGCACGTTTAGAAGTTTCGAATACTCAGCGCTCAAAACAAGAGCCGCAAGTGTCCCTGTTATCGTCGCCGGTATACCCTGCTTCCAAGTATCGTACACTAGATGGCAAAATATCGCTCCGACAGATGTGCTTAGCAACGCAAGTGCTCCTAGCGGCCCGATCCAGGACGATTGAAACCAGATGGCGATTGCCCCGAAAAGTTCTCCGCATCCGACGAGGAACATGATCTGCCTGTTGAGGCCGTAGCTTTCGAACATGCCCAACTGGATTTCAAAAATCTTCTTTTGCCACCCAAAAATCTTGATGGATGAAGCAAAGAGAAAAAATGCAGATAGAAGACCGATGGCGATGTTCAGGAGCAATGCTAGTCCTTCCGGTTTGATTTCTTGTAGGCTGCCGGAGAAAGGCCCGTCCATTTACGAAACGCCCGAGAGAACGCTGTGGGGTCGGCATACCCGAGCCTTCGCGCTGTTTCGCCTACGGAAGTGTTGCCTTCGACGAGAAGGTTTTCAGCGGCATCCTGTCTTAATCGCGCAATCACCTGCGAGGCCGTCAGACCATAGGGTTTCAGCCGGTTGTTAAGCGTTTCGCGATGAAAGCCACAAAGGTCGGCTAAGGCATCGACACCAAACTCCGGTTCAGCCAAATGCACCCGTATCAGTCCTTCCAGTCCGGCAAGAAAGTCCTGCGGTGCGGCCAGATCATTCTCTTTAATCCTCAGGTCTGACGGGTTTTCCAATGCCTCCTGCGTCAGCTGGTAGCTCAGCCAGTTTGATGGAAACCTGATAGAAAACCCCTGCGGCGCACACTGGATTGCTTTGACGCCATGAAACTGTTCGGGGAGCGCATCCGGATCACTGACTTGCAGAACGACCTGGTAGGGGTCCCATCTGAAATCCAGAACCCGATGCAAAAGGGATATCCAGACGCTGGCCAGAAACGCATCGGCCTGCGCCGGTGAAACAGAAACGGCAAAGTTTCGTCTGGCGTGGAAATACGCGTGCTCGTCTTCGACAAGGAGCGATTGGGTGACAGCATTGGATTCCTTGGATACCGCCTGTGTGAACCTTGTGAAGAAGTCTCCGAGAGTCAGAGCGTCCGCCAACATGTTGCCATGTGGCAGAAACCGAACAAGGTCGACGGACTGACCGACTTTGGCGCAGAACACCGGTGATGAGGCATCTGCTACAGCCTGAAAAATCTGGTAAACCGTGTCATGGGGCACGAAATTCTGCCGGTCCATCACCTGGGCTTCATTTAGTCCCAGAGGATCGAGGACGAACGCCGGTTCGATGCTCACCTTGCGAAGGGCGGCGACAACAGGACCCGCAACGGACGCCCTGACGAGCGGCAGTGTCTTGTCCGATTTCTTGATACGTTCGCCGGTCATCGCGCCTCCTGTTCGCTGAAACTAGGACAGAGGCGCCGGAAACTTCCACCGAAAACGCGTCGAACCTTGCAGATTGCCAAAACTAATTTTCAACCTCTGACAAGGTGTCAGGCAATTTTTTGGCTCAGTCCCTAAACTCACATTGGGAACCCGACTTCTTTGATTCGCCGAAAGGAATGCCACAATGCTGTCGAAACTGGCCCAAATTCTGACGACGACCCTTGTCGCGGGTCTTTTGTCTTCAGCCCATGCCGTTGCACAGGAGGAAAGCTTTCCGATCCTCTTCACCAACGTGCATGTCTTTGACGGCGTGAACGAAGAGCGGATCGAGAATGCCAATGTTCTCGTTGTTGACAACCTGATTGCCGAGGTCTCGACCGAGCCTCTGGCTGTGGCGAATGCTCAGATCATCGACGGCGGCGGGCGCACGCTGATGCCGGGGTTAATTGATGCGCATGTGCACATGGCCATCACCGAGCCGATTGCGGACCTGAGGGACAATTTTGACTGGATGTACTGGGGCGCGGTTTCCACGGTCGAAGCAGAAAAGATGCTGTTGCGCGGCTTCACCTCCGTCCGTGATGCGGGTGGACCGGCGATGGGACTTCAGAAAGCCATCGACCGGGGCAAGGCCGTGGGTCCGCGCATCTATCCGTCCGGCCCCGTGATCTCGCAAACCTCCGGACATGGCGAGCACAGGCACTACACGGAACCGCACCCCAACTTCGAAGGGTCCTCGCCGTCGTTCTTCAACCAGCACCTTGAGTTTCTCGCTGACGGTGTCCCGGAAGTTCTGCGCGCAACGCGCGAAGCGCTTCGCCTCGGAGCATCGCAAATCAAAGTCATGGCGGGCGGTGGCGTATCCTCCAGTGTGGACCCGCTCCACACGGTGCAATACCTGCCCGAAGAACTGGAAGCTGCGGTCAAAGCCGCGGCGGACTGGGATACCTACGTCCTTGTCCACGTCTACAATGACGAGAGCATTCTGCGGTCCATCGAAGCCGGTGTGCTGAGTATCGACCATGCGCAATTGATGACCGAAGTCGGCGCGCAGGCGATCAAGGACGCGGATGTCTGGGTCGTGCCCTACTATTCTCTTCTGGGGTTGGATGAAGAAGTCGTCATCAAGGTGCTTGGGCCGCTCGCCGCCCCCAAGTTCCTGGCCGTACAAGCTGGCGCCAGAAACCAGATGAAACTTCTGAAGGAATTCGGCATCGAAAAGGTCGCCTTTTCCACCGACATCATCGGGGACCCTGCGGCGCTCACCAAGCAGAACGATGAATTCAAGTATCGACTCGAAGAGTGGTCTTCTTATGAAGTTCTTTTGCAGGCTACGTCTAAGGCCGGTGAATTGCTTGCCCTGTCAGGTCAACTCAACCCCTATCCCGCGGGTCCACTCGGCGTGATTGCAGAAGGGGCCTATGCGGACATTTTGCTCGTCGAAGGAAACCCGGTCGAGGATGCCCTGATCATGACCGACTACGAGAACAACTTCGATCTGATCATGAAAGACGGCGTGATCTACAAGAACACACTCGACTGAGTGTCGCGCGGGGTGAAGTTACCTCGGCATCCCGCGCACCAAAACACTGAAAGAAAGGCCACTCGATGAAACAGCTTAAACAGATTGCAGTGACGGCAAGCGCGTTCGTATTCGCGGCGAGCGTTTCGTTTGCGCAGGACGCTTTGCCTCAAACACTGTTCACCAACGTCCATGTTTTTGACGGTGTGAACGAAGCGCGGATCGAAAACGCCAGCGTTCTGGTTGAAGGTAACCTGATTAAGGAAGTTTCGACCGACGCCATTGACGCGCCGGACGCCACCGTGATCGACGGCGACGGACGCACGCTGATGCCGGGTTTGATCGACAGCCACGTTCACCTGAACCTGACCGGTCTGTTCACAAGCTTTGGTGGCGCGGAATATGCCAATTGGGATGGTATTGGCGCAATGGCGGCTGCGAACGCGCGTGACTACCTCATGGATGGGTACACGACGGTTCGCGATGCCTGTGGTCAAGGCGATGCGATGAAGAAACTAATCGATCAGGACATAGTCGTCGGACCGCGGGTTTACCCAAGCGGTGCCTGCATCGGTCCGCAATCCGGTCACACGGACTGGCGCAGCCCGCGTGCCCGCGCCGAAGGTGGCCCTGTCACACAGGTCGAGGAACTTAATCTCGCGGTCGTCGCAGACGGCGTAGACGAAATCAGAGCAGCCGCGCGCAGAAACCTCAGCTTCGGCGCCACGCAGATCAAGCTTACGGTTGGCGGTGGTGTTTCCTCTGAATTGGACCCCCTCTGGTCCGTTGGATACAGCGTGGAAGAGATCAAAGCCGCAGTGGACGCGGCCGCATTTTATGACACATATGTGTTCGTACACGCCTATACAGACGAGACTGTTAAACTGGCTCTCGATGCCGGAGTGAAGGTCATTGACCACGGCCAGATGGTCACCGAAGAAACCGTAAAGCGCATGGCAGATGAAGGTATTATCTGGTCGCTTAATACGGCGGGGTTCTCACCGATCCTGTTTGAGCACCCCAACTTTGCGCCCGGCACGCCCGCAGGTATCAAACTCGCGGTTGCTCAGGACCAAAGCAAAGATCTCATTGAACTGGTCAAGAAGTACAAACCCAAGATTGTGCACAATGTTGATACAGTACTTTCAACGCTTGATCAGGGCCGTGCTCACCGCGATTTCGAAAAGTACCAGTTTGCGGACTGGTTCGGAAATCACGCCATGCTGGTTTCGGCCACATCGGCGGGGGGCGAGCTGGCGCAATTGACGGGACAACGCAATCCTTACCCCGAGAAACTGGGCGTGATTGAAGAAGGTGCCTATGCCGATATCCTGATCGTCGATGGCAACCCGCTTGAAGACTTGTCCGTATTGGGAGCCCAACCGAAATGGTTTGACGCAGAACCCCGCCAAGAAGGCTTTGATACCATCCGCGTAATCATGAAGGACGGCAAGTTCTACAAGAATACGCTGGACTGAAAAGCTCAGGCATTTTGCAATCTGCCCATGCCTGCGCCGGATCGAACCTTTTCTGGCGCAGGCAGACAGCCCAAACAGTAGTCGCCCAACTCAAGGAAGAAACCAATGCGTATATCTCCGATACTCGCCGCAGTTCTCAGCGTTTCCGCTGGATTTGGGCAAGCCCAAGACACAACAGTTTTCACCAATGCCAACGTCCTGACCATTGATGACGAATTCTCGGTGGCGGAGGCGATGGCGATCCGGGGCAGCCGTATTCTAGCGGTCGGGGCTGAAGCGGATGTGATGGCCGAAGCTGGGGAAGGTTCAACGGTTGTTGATATGGCAGGAAGCACAATTATGCCTGGCTTCATTGATGCGCATACTCATCCTGTCGGCGGCGGTGCCTCTTCTGTCTTTGACAATGTGGGAGTTGACCGTTTTTCCACAGTCGAAGAGGCACTTGAGTACATGAAAGAAGCCTCAGATGGCCAAGGACCTTCCGATTGGGCATTGTTCGTGAACCTCGATCTGGCAACGCAATCCTTTGCCGATGGCCTTGTTACCCGGGATCATTTGGATTCAATCGCGCCCGACACGCCGATGGTCATCTGGCAGGCGGGTGGTCACAAGATGACCGTAAATTCTGTTGTTTTGGACTTGATGGGGGTGACTGACGACGCGCCGGATCCCGAGGGTGCACAATTCGGGCGGTTCGACGACGGCCGTCCAGACGGAAACTTGTCCGGTGGGGCGCTTTTGTTCGGTGCGTTGTCCGTTATTGAGCCTTATCAAAATTACGACCGCGTCGAAGGCACAAAGGCAATCGCTCAGGATTGGGCGACAAAAGGGCTGACAGCCGTTGGCGTGGCCGGGGTTGCCAATCCCGGAGATTGGGAAGTCTTTGAAGCTCTCGGTGCTGACGCTGAGTTTCCAATTCGTACACGTAGCTATCTTCAATGGGCAGAACTCGACGCTTGGGACGAAGCGGGCGTTGAACCTGGGCAGGGTGATGCCATGGCGCGGGTCATCGGCTGGAAGATTTCGGCAGATGGATCAAATCAGGCATACACAGGGCTGCAGCGCGAACCCTATCTGAATTCGGATAACTACGGGCTCGCGTATATGCTCCCGAACGACATCAACTTCGCGGTATATGACGGGACAAGACGCGGCGGTCAGATGGCCATGCATGGAAATGGGAACGCGTCCATCGACAACATCATCGCTGCGGTCGAAAGAGCCCGTGCAGAAGGCGTTGACGTTGTTCGACCGCGTATTGAACATTGCTCGATCACCGAAGACGATCAGATCGCCAAGCTCAAAGAACTGGACATCTCGTGTTCTTTCTTGATTGCACACGTACTCTACTGGGGAGGAGCGTTCCGGGATACCGTGTTCGGCCCTGAAAAAGCGGTAAAATTGGATCGCACCGGCAGCTTTGAGAGAGCCGGTGTGCCCTATTCTTTGCACACGGATTATTCTGTCTCAGTTCTTTCTCCTCTGGAAATGGTAGAAGCTGCAGTCACAAGATCCCTTTTTACGGACCCGGAGACAGTATTGGGCGAACATGAAAGAGCCTCGGTCGATATGGCGCTGCGGGCGGTTACAAGCGTTCCGGCATTTCAACTCTTGTCAGAAGAAGAGATCGGCAGTCTTGAGGTCGGCAAACTGGCCGATTTCGTGATCCTTGCCCAAAACCCCCGCGAAGTAACCGCCGAACAAATCAGCGAAATCGAAGTGGAGCAAACCTGGATGGACGGGAAGAGAGTTCATTAAAATCTCCAGCCAGCTTTCCAAGTTGGCTGGAAGCCCCGGAAACCAGAAAGCGAGAACCTAACATGCGCCAATTCATTTCTGCCCTTGCTGTTATTATTGCAGGAAACCCGCTTTTTGCAGAGGTTGCGCAGATCAATTGGGCCGACCTAATCGACCAAGGCGTTCAATCCTACGAGGACCCTTTCCGTGATCTGAGTTACGAACAGATCGACGGCTTGCGGCAGGTGGTGAAATTGCAATCTGAATTGGAAGGAGAAAATCCGTCGGCAGATGCTGCGGAGACGCTGGCCGAGGTCAAGAAATCCCTTTCCAACGAAGGTGTAGATGCCGATTGGCTTATTTCCCAAAGGTGGGTTGTCGCCGACCGGAGAAAGCTGGCAGGAGAAGCCGGAAATCCGGCTAAGGACGGGGCAATCATTAAGCTGGCTGGATTTGTCATCCCCGCGCCCGCATCAGCGGACGGTACGCCAGTTGCCTATTTGGTTCCAGAGCGGGGAATGTGCAGCCACGTACCACCACCACCGCCAAACCAGATGGTTCGCTTGCGTCTGACCAATGGCTGGAAGCCGACCGAGATGTATGAACCAATTGTTGTGACGGGACAGTTGCAAATCCAGCCGTCGGATGAGCGGATTTTGGTAGTAGACGGTTCCGTTTCAATGCGTGCCACCTTCGAAATGGATGTTGCTGACGTTCAAACGTTCAGTAAAAATGACGTCCGCCAGTCAGTGGGCACTACCGATCCATCAGCCGCCACCAAGGCTTGGGCGGAAGGTCTCGCCGAAAAGCTCAAGCAAAGCCGTCAATCTCAAACAGAGAACCAATAACCTCATCCAACCTCCGGATTTGCCTCGTCTCGCTGCAGGTTCACCATCGAAAGGACGTACAATGAAACATCTTATCCTGGGGGCTCTTATGGCGGGATGCGCCACATTGGCCACTGCAGAAGACACCCTAAAAATGCGCACGTTTCTGTTCATCGGCGCGTCCAACAGTACCGCTTGGGGAATGCAGATTGCAAATCCGGGCGATCGTGCAGCCAGCGTCAAAGGTGGAATTGAGGCGCTTGGCGGAGAGCTTCTCAGTTACTATTGGGGGCTCGGAAACGGGAAGAACTACATCACGGTCTCACTTCCGGACGATTCCACGTTCATTCAGGCGTTTTACGTCAGCCGTCTTGGGGATGGACTGCTCGATGACTACCAGATGATCGAACTGATGAGCAGTGCGGACATGGCCGTGGCGCTGGAACGTGTTCCCGAAATCAAAGCTGTGGATGACGTAAAGTGATTGGAGGTTTGTCGCACCAGAGATCGTACCTTCCACCACGACCGACCCTTGCCACTGCATTATTGAGCGCCTTTTCACTATTTGGCGGTGCTGCTGATGCCCAGGAAAATTCTGCTCAGGCGAAACTGGAGGCCGCAGCCCAGGTATCGTTGGGTGGTCCGGGATCAGCCAGCGCGCAGCAGGAGCAAGACAGGTTGCGCCGGCTGGAAGATTCGCGTTGGCCCGGTTTGGACCGTGCCATTGATCCAGCCGAGACCGCTTTGGGTCGATTTCGGGAAAACACCGGATTGGCGCTCAGCTTTGATTACCAGGCTCTATACCAACGCAGTTCTCACAGCCTGACCGGGCAGGACGAATCTGCATCCGGTCAGCTCAGGATGATCGGGACGTGGGAATTGGCAAACCGGGGTGGTGAAAACCCAGGTAGCCTTGTCTTTATTCTGGAGAACCGACACCGGTTGGACCAGTCCATTGCACCTTCAGCGCTTCCTGCGCAAATTGGATATCAAGGGGCAACCGCGGTCACGTTTGGGGACACAAACACGACCTTGTCGGTAGCTTACTGGCAACAAGCCTTCGCAAACGGGCGCGGAGGAGTGGTGGCGGGTCGGATCGATCCGGGCGACTACTCTGACATTCTGGGTTACGTGAACCCACGAACGACCTTTTCGAACTTTTCAATCCTGTTTAGCCCGGTGTTGCCAATCCCCGATCCCGGTTTTGGTGTCACGGTCGGCGGCTATCTGACGGATCAGATTTACGCGTTAGGGGTGGTCAGTGATGCCAATGGGTCTCTCACAGACGTTGAGTGGTTTTCCGGGGGTAGCGAATTCTTCAAATACGCCGAGATCGGCTGGACGCCCGAAAAATCAAAACGATTTCTGACAAACGTTCATCTGGGGATGTTTCACACGGATGCGCGCCAACAAGTTGGCGTACCGGAAACATATGGAGCCACACTTTCTGCCAACCATACATTCGACAACCAACTGATGATCTTCGGACGGCTGGGATGGTCCAATGGCGGCGGTGCGTTGGCCAGGCATGCAGTCAACGCAGGCTTGATGTGGCGACCTGGCACCTATGATGATCTCTTTGGCATAGCGGCCACTGTTGCTGAGCTGACGACACCAGGATTGCCCAATCAAACGACACTTGAAGCTTTCTACCGTTTGGACCTGGCTGACAATCTGGCGCTGACGGCAGACGTGCAATACTTGAAAAATCCCGGATCAAATTCGAACGATCCGCTGGTCTTAGGATTGAGACTGAGGGTTAATCTTTGATGCATGCCGCGTAGCAGTTTCCGTTCTGGCTTCATTTTGGTCGGAATGGCGGGGGGCGGCACGTGAGTGGGTCGCCCCCAACTATTAGGGCAATTGTAGGCTCAGCCGTTGCAAACAGAACAGTACGAAATTTCCGCATCTCGAAAATTGCAAAGTCTAGTTTCGAATGTCCGGTTTGGGCTGAGACCAGTCATCAGAAAGCGATGAGCCTACGGCAACTTTGTCCGCACTGTGTGAATTCAGCATGACCTTAATCTTGCTCTCGCAGCGAACGGCAGGTTCGACGGGCCGCACCGCAGCGGAGGAGACCGGTGGTCAACGGCGGTTGTGGGCCGGACTTCCCACCGTGGGAGGCGAATGCAAAATGAAACGTTGCTGATGGCTGAGAACCATACTAACTGCAAAGCTTCGGGGAACTTGCGCTCGTGATTTTCCGGCCGTAGAACATCAGGCGGACTCCAGCCCAGTATGCCGCGGCTTCACACATGGGACATGGTCGGGAGGATGAGTACATGACCGATCCGGTCAAATCTCGGTGATTAAGGCGTCGCGCGGCATCCCTGATCGCGGCCATTTCAGCGTGGGCCGTGGGGTCTTGATCCAAGATGACCCTGCTCCATGACTGGCCAATAATGACATTGTCGCGCACCACAACTGCGCCATACCCTTGATCTCCATGGTCAATCGCATACTGACGCATCTCGAAGGCGCGCTCCATGAATGAGGCATCTTTGGGATCACTTGGCTGAGGTATAGCGTCGTCCGCACCCGAAGAAGTTTGGCCCAGGACAGAGCCACTCAAGCCGACCGTCAGCGCGCCAAAGCCTGATGCAGCAAGAAAGCTGCGCCTCGCGCAAACAAGCGCGCTGTAGCCGACCTGTTTACTTTTTCCGATCTTGTTCATTTTGCCGTTGTCCTTGGGATGTCTTCATCTTTGTCGCCACTCTACCACGCCGAGACCTTGACCCGAGGTCGGTCATATCCAAGCTGCCATCGGTGCCTGTCCGGTGAAACTCACCGCTTCCGCCTGCCGGACAGGCCTCAATCCTCTGTTCTCAGCCGCTCTGCCATCTCGGAAAATCCGCGAAGTTCGGCGTGTTCGAGTGGGGTAATTCCGTTACGATCGGCAAGCGATCTGTCAGCACCCGCAGCCAATAAGGCATCCAGAACCGCAAGATGATCCGGGCCGCCGTCGCCAAGCACAACGGCTTCGATAACGGCTGTCCAATGAAGATTGTTCACATGGTCCAGAGGCGCGCCGGCGGCGATCAGCCGTCTGACAATCTCGACATGACCGAGATGCGCGGCCGCGATAAGAGCGGTTCCGTCATAAGGGCTGGTCGTGAGGCCGGGATCGTTGCCGAGCTCAATGGCGAGCGTCATCAGTTCCGGATCATTTGCAACGGCCGCAATCGTGACCACGTCGTAGGCCTGATCTTCAAGTGCATTCATGTCGGCGCCAGCCTCAGCCAGTGCACTCAATGCCTCGTCCTCTGAAGCAAACGCGGCCACATGGGCTGGTGTGCGACCCCACGAGTCCCGCGCGTTGACGTTTGCCCCTGCCGCAACGAGTTGCCGGATCATTTCTTCGTTGCCGGTGTGAGCGGCTGCGAAGAGACCGTCGTATTGCGCGACCTCATCAGCCGAAGGCGGTGTCTGCGCCGCACCCGCGTTGGCGGCAAGACCCATCACGAAAGCAAATAGTAGAAAACGAAACATGGCAGATCCTATTACCTACATATTGGTCAGCTATAGTAGTAGCGGATGCATTCGATGTCATTTTCCGTTCAGGATCAGGGTCCTTTCCCGGGAATTGATTTCGCAATGTCATTGGACAGAAGGGCTGAATTGACCGACAATCGCGTCATGGAACTGACAGCAACGACACCTGTCCACCTGATCCATGTGGACCCCGACGTTAACATGGCGCGGTTCTATGGAATAGAGTTGCAGCCGACGTTGTTTGGCGAAGTTTCTGTTCTTCGTACCTGGGGACGTATCGGCACAAACGGGCAAGCCATGTTGGTGACGTACGAAGACGCAGCCCAAGCTAGTGAAGCGCTTCATAACCTTGAAAAGCAAAAGCTCCGACGAGGGTATGTTCCGGTCGGTGAGTGATTTCGGGCTGCGGCCTTTGTCCCTTGGCAAATCCCGAGCCAGCTGGCTCGTGACCGGGCTCTAGGTTTCAGTCGGCATGCCGGCTTCCACCCAGAACACCCCAGAATGATCTCCCTGCCCCAGTAGCCCCTGAACCGTCTCTTGCGAGCCGGGCAGGGGCTTTGGGTCATGGTCGGTCCATGCCGTGGTGATCTGCCCGTTCGGGTGACGATCCCTTTTGCGCTCCCGCAGGATCAAAGATCCTTTGGCTTCTTTTTTGTTGGTCAGGCGGGATTTGGGCAAGCCAAACGCCCCCCCGACGTCAGGGGGAAGGCGCGGCCTCCCCCCTCGGACAAGACAAATAGACAAGACCGTGTCCTCGCGCGTTGCGCTGCGGGCCGCACCACTCTTGTCGATTTGTCCTGTCTCGCCCCTCTCCGCGTTCGCCACGGGGCAGGTTTTAGAGACGACGCCCTTTCAGGGCTCGGCTCAAAACCAGCACCAAAGGGGATCAGCCCCGGAGGTCACACCATGAGAGGAGAGACGGTTTTGAACCTTGAGACGACAAATGACATCGAAAATGACACCAGCCTTCAGGCGGCAGAGATTGCGGTCCAGAATGACCTGTTTCGGAAAGCCCTGATCGATCCGACTGCAGCCATTGAGATGCAGTCCAAAGGCATTCAGGGGCAGGTGTTTGTCACGCCCGGCGTGTCAGGCGAAGGGATGGAGTTCCAGACCGCAGCTTTGAAGGCGGTGGCGTCGGATGACCAGTTCGATGAAGGCAATGACCCTTATGGTGATCACACATTCGGGACGGTGATCGTCAGCGGCCAAAAGCTGTTCTGGAAAATCGATCTTTACGACGCGGATTACACATACGGCTCCGACCGCCCGTTTGACCCCGCAGTGACGCGTCGCGTCCTGACCATCATGTGCCCCAGCGAATACTGATCCCAATCCCAAACCAGAAAGGAGGTGAACACCATGAGCAATGAAATCTTGCAGCAGCGTATCGCAGAAGCGTGGGCGCTAATCAGGAAGGGCGATGACTTCGACATCGGACGCCGCTTCCTGATCCAAAACGCAGCCGTTTAAGCGGCCTCGCTCTACCCCCACGAGGGGTAGGGCACCCTTAACACAAAGCAAAACACTCAAACAAGGATTTGCCCCATGAGCAAACTCGAAACATTCACCGCACCGGAAATCATCGAAGCCATCGCCCTGACCGATCTCTACCTGTCTGAATTGAACCCGCGTCAGGAGGTTTCTGAGGAAGGCATTGCCCTGCTGGCCGACAGTCTGGTCATGTGCGGCCTGATCCAGAACCTCAGCGGTCTGCGCGACGCAGATGGCAAAGTCGCCATCGTCGCCGGTGGCCGCCGCTTGCGAGCTCTGAACATCGCCGTGACCGAACGTGCCGATCTGGCACAGGTGCCGGTCAAAGTCACGGATAATCCGTTTGTGGCCGAGCAATGGGCGAATGCGGAAAACACCGCCCGTGAAGAACTGGACCCGGTGGACGAGGTCCGCGCCTATGGCAAGATGGCGGAGAAATCCCTGTCTGTTGCCAAGATCAGCAACGCGTTCGGCGTGACCGAAGCCCATGTGCGCCGCCGCCTCGCATTGGCCGGTCTGCCTGCCGCCGTATTGGACGCGCTCAAAGCCGATGAGATCAGCATGGGGCTGGCCAAGGCCATGACAGTCAGCACCGAGGAAGAGAAAATTCTGGAGGTGCTGGAACAGGCCAAAGAGTGTCGGTGGTTTAGTGAGCATGATGTCAAACAGGCCCTGACCTCTGAGGCTGTCAGCAGCACCAACCGCAAGGCTGTGTTTGTCGGGCAGGAGGCTTATGTTGAAGCCGGCGGCACGGTCACCACCGATCTCTTTGCCGATGAGACCCTGTTCAATGAAGGTGAGCTACTGGACCGTCTCTTTGCTGAGAAACTGGCGACAGAAGCAGAAAAGCTGCGCGAAGCGGAAGGCTGGGACTGGGTGGACACCCATGACGAAAGCTACATTCCCTATCGGTTCTCGGGAAGTGAAGGCATGCACCGTCTGGAGATGGTGAGCCGGGACTTCACCGAAGAACAGGCCGAGCGGTATGACGAACTGGCCGAACTCTATGAGGCTGAGGCTCTGGATGAAGATGGCGAAAAGGAGCTTGCAGCGCTCGAAGACTATGCCGCGCCGTTTTACTCCGACGATCAGCGCATGCTGTCCGGTGTGTTTGTCTATGTCGGCAACACTGGCGAGATCAAAACATCCTCGGCCTATGTCGCGGCGGAACATCTCCAGGCCGCCATTGAGGCCGGTATTCTGGCCCCGGTCAAAGAGTCCGAGGCCAAAGAGAAACCAAAACCTGCCTATTCGCAGAAGTTCATCGACGACATGGTGGCGATCCGGCTGGCGGCGGTTCAAACGGCTTTGCTGGACAAGCCTGACTATGTGCTGAGCCTGTTTGCGTTCTTCACCACCCCGGCCTCCGGTCTGACCAGCACCTTGTTTGGCTTTGGCGGCGCTGAACGGAATACGCCGGAAATCGACGACCAGTTCATCCTCGACCCGCGTCTTGGCGGGGAGCGGGATGCGGCAGCAGAGGCAGCCTATGATCAGTTCCACGAAATGGCCGCACAAGGCAACGTAGAGGCGTTCAAAGCGTTTCGCGATCTGGGCAAGAAGACCCGCAATGGAGAGATCACAGCTTTTCTGGCCCGGCGGTTCCTGACCCAACGCCCGGAGTTCATGGGCGAGATCGAGGCTGAGATTGGTGCCGGCATGCGCGCGATCTGGACCCCCTCTGCTGAGAACTGCTTCAAACGGCTGAAAGGCTGGCAACTGGATGATCTCTACAAGGACCTGCTGGACCTGCATGGCGACACGGATATGTTCAAAGCCTTTGCGAAATCCAAGAAAGGCGCGAAGAACGAGGCGATGCACAAGCTGTTCAACGATGCAAAACATCAGGTGGCATTGGGTGTGTCAGAGGCACAGAAAGCGAACATCGACGCTTGGGTGCCGGATTGCTTCTGAACCCAATGGGGCAGGGCGCACAGCGCCCTGCCTATCAATCTCTGGCTGTGTCATCCTCAATGAGGAAAACTCAAAGTGGCATTGCGTGAACACCCCGTCGCGCATAGCTAACAGAGGTCGGTCACCCGGCTCATTCTCAAAAGCGATCACTTGATCAAAACGGATTTGGATAGACCCATGGACACCACTTCGAACAAGCTCGAAAAAGCCGCTCGCCGTGTCTGGAAATCCGCGCAGATGTTTGTCGGGTTTCATACGGATCAGAAGGGCAAACCGCGCGAACAGCCAAAGCTCTGGCCGCCGAAAAACGGGAGCGCGTCGATCCATGGTGACCCCAGCGCGCAAGAGGCCATCGTTGTTGTGAAAGCGGCTGATCCAGAGGCGGCACAGGACGTGCAGATCAAGCTGCATCCGAACCGTATTGTTGTGCGCCGCGATGCGGAAATGTGGTGGCAGGGTGTCGCCGTGGATGAGCATTCTGTGACGGTCCGCATGGCCGACAACACGATCATCGAAATCCGACATGACGGGTCGGTCATACGCCGCTCGGCGGAAGATGAAACCCATGTTGAAGCCGATGGCAGTATCTTCAAGTTCACCGAGTTTGCCGAGGCGCATATGACGGGTGACGGGGTGGAAATGACCCGCCGCACCGAGGATAGGATCGCTACGATATCAGCCGACGGTGTTGTCGATCGCGCGCGCAAGCGTTAGCCTGGTTTCAATACCTCGAGACTTTCCTTCGGTTAAACTTGTGGCCCGCTTCGGTGGGCCTCTTTCTTGCGGGAAAGATTGTCGGCAGAGGCTTGCCGAAGTCGCCTCTATTCCTTCCATATGCCGTTCCAAACCCATGTTGACTGTTGTCGCCAACCTAGCCAATGTCGCGCGTTCGTATCGATGCGTCTGCCTCAGCGTAGATGTGTTGGAGCCGATGAAATCCCACAAGGAAGCGTAAGCAACATGACCGATGACTGGAACGACTATGCGGATGGCTGGGACGACAACAGCGACGTTAGACGCTACGCAAACCACGCTTTTGCCTCGCTCGACGACCACTTGAATCTTCGTGGGAAGGATTGGCGATCAAAACGCGTGCTCGACTTTGGATGTGGTACCGGATTGCTGGCGGAGAAAATTGCACCGCATGTGGCGGAAGTTTTCGCGGTTGATACTTCGGAGAATATGATTGACGTCCTTCAGAACAAACAGCTGCACAATGTCAGGGCCGTTCACGGAGATATGCTGGCTGGAGATGTTCCGGAATTAGGGAATGAGTTTTCAGAATTCGATTTGATCTGCGCGTCTTCCGTTTGCGCCTTTCTTCCAGATTACAGTGGCGCCGTGGCAGTACTGGCGGGTTTGCTCAACAAGGGTGGGCATTTTGTGCAGTGGGATTGGCAAGCGTCAGATGATGACGGCTTTGGATTGACGCTGAATCAAATGAAGGCCGCGCTGGAGGCGGCACGACTAGGCTCCATTCGGGTCGAACAAGTATTCGAAATCAATTCTGATGCGCGGACGATGCCGGTTTTGATGGGAGCGGGCATTCGCAATCCGGAATGAATTTGAGTGTGGATGGGTGACAACCAGTGCGTCCAGTTAGCCGGCCATTGATATTGCTCAAGTGCGTTCAAGACTTTCGGATGAACAGGTACCCTTTCCTTGAAAGCTTCGTGCTCCAGTTCGCCCGATGAGCCTGGACCAGGCAATTCTGCTTCTGGCAGCGAAGCTCAAGTCTGAGTGGTGGCGGAAGTTATTTGGTCAGATTCCACCCCGCCAAATTGAGTCCGGCTGATCACCTGATCCGCGCAAGCGCGGACTAGGGCCGGACCGTCCGGTCTTTGGCCTCCGCCAATTCAACAGGGCGACTTGCACCGCTAGCGGCCCTCCATTCTTTAGGACGAGTGTCATACCGGTTGAGAAAGGACACCCCGCACTCCGCACTCGAAACTGTGCGCCGCGCCTGCGTCGGACCGAAGCAATGTTGCTGCCATAAACTACATCGCTACGTTCAAATGACCCGCGTGCAACGATCCCAGAAATTTTTGCCTTTTCACTTGGCCTGACAGTTTCAAACTCGTTGCCTCAGAAAATCCTAGGCTGCCGTGTTTCTGAAGGGATGAACATAAGCGGGCAGTCGGGGAAGACGCGCGGTGCCCGGTCCGGGCATCGCGCTTCAACAGGGGATTTCCCCTGCGCCTGCGGCGCATTCCGCGCGGACCAAATTCCCTGCTGACGTCCCCTTGATGCCCGCTTTTCCCATGTTCACCGAAACACGTCATAGCGAGGATCAAACAATGGCAACTCAAACTCTGAAACTGAACGTCAAGACCGGTGAAAAAGAAGGCAAAAACTTCTGGGATCGTTGCGGGGTTCTCTTCGTCAACACCGATGAGACTGGCAACATCACCTCGATCCAGGTCAAGCACAGCATGTTCCCCGGCGTCGAGATGGTGGCCTTCCCGAAGCGCACCGATGACGATCCCGTCACCGAATGACATAAGGGCAGGGCGGCACAAGCCGCCCTTTCTTCTGCTCCGGCCAAAACCCGGACCACAGATGCGCCACGTGTGGCGCGCGGTCCAAGGACCGGGCAGGGGCGGTGACCTTCCGCGGTGCGGCAGCTCTCAATCCTGCCACACCCGCCGCGCATGCGGCGGGAAACTGAGCGCGCTGAGGCGCGCGGAAAATGCCATACTGAACTTGAACGTGCCGGTATGTGACGGGCGCTGTTCGTGCAGCCCATGCGGTGCATGATTGCCCTGCGCCGGTCCACCGGCACCCACGCCTGCTGGCTGGAAAAGGGGCGGGACCCTTTTCCCGGCGTGGAGATTGCCTCCAAGAGCAAAACTGCTCCGAGGGCGATTTGAGAAAATGCGGATTTCTAAAATCACCCCCGGTTTCCTCTTGGAGTGTATGACAGGATAAGGTAGTTGTGTTACAAACTCAAAATACAACCTGAGATAGATTTTGAATGAGCGAGCGCAGACCCTCTGACACCACCGTCTTTTCCGTGCGATTGCCCGTGGATGCGTTGGAGCGTCTGGAGGCAGCCGTGGACGCGCTCGGGATCAAGAGCCGCAACCAGATCATCCAGCGTTTGATCTATCGCCTGATCGGTTATCTCGATCCTGACCCCGCTGTTGTGGATCTCTGGCAGAAGCATTTGCGGCAGGTTCAGGGCGGGTACACCAACCTCAATCAGCTTGCGAAATCGGCCAAGCGCGGCACGGTGATCTGGACGGATGACGACCGCCGCGACGTCGAAAATCTCCATCGCGCGATCATCCAGCACCGGCAAGACCTGAAGGCGATGATCACAGCGGCCCGCCGAAACCGAGAGCCAGAATCCGCCATTCGCCGGATCTTGCGTGACGACGATTGGGCACCTGAAGAATGAACGCCGCAGCCCACGGTCTGACAGCCGGAGACTTCCTGGAACTTGCCTTCCGTGAGGCTCAGAAAGGTGTCGATCATTCTAAGCGCATCAGTCAACAATTGCAGACCGCCAAACGCATGAAGTTCATGGTTTCGCGGGCCTCATCCATCAAAGCACGGCTTGGTGCCGTGGTTGGAAAGCCCGAGGCGGTTGTGAAACACGTCCGCAAAGGCGGGGTGAAAAACGCGCATGAGCTGCGCCGCCAGATCAACTATCTGACCGTCAGGGCAGAGGGCGTGTTGGACATCCGAGACAATGGCGTGACCCCGCTCGATGCGGATCAGGTCAGTGATTTGATCGAGACTTGGGCCGAGGATTTCAACGGGAAAACCAACTACGGTTACACCCGTCACATGATCGTTTCTTTTCCCGAAGGCACCTATCCGGACGCCGCTCATGAGGCCGGTTTGGAGTTCGCAGATCGGCTATTTGGCAGCGGTGATTTTGGCGATACCTGGGACTACCTGACTGTGTTCCACAACGACACTGACAACCCCCATGTCCACATCGTTGTGAACAACCGAGGCGTCGAACATGGGCAGTGGTTGGCTATGGGTATGAGCAGCGAAATGAACATCGACGTCCAGCGCTCTATCCAGGTCGAGGTTGCTGAGGAATACGGAATTGAGCTGACCGCAACGACCCGCCTTGAGCGCGGTTTGCGGCAGGAAGTCGAGACCGATACGTGGAAAGTTCAGGCCGGAATGTCGGTTGTTGAAACCACTCCGGACGTCGAAGTTACGGCCCGCGACATGGCCGCCGATGTGATGACACTATCCATCGCAAGAATGTCGGATCTGTTTGATGAGCGCGCCAACGCCATCAAAGACCGGATCGAAGAGTTTGCCATCAAGCTCGTTGAAGGAGAGGAACCTATGGTATCGAGAATGGAACATCTATTGGACCAAGCCCATCATTTTGATGATTACGGTGAGCCGGGAGACCCGTCTTATGTGTCGCCCGAAGTCATGAGTAACTTGCGGCGACACATCGAATTAGGCGGTTCTGAGGAAACAATCGCGCCCGAGCTGAAGGCTCAGGTTGTTGCCCATATCAGCGACGTTCGGGACAACGAACAGAGCCATCTGTATCTGTCTGCCCTTGCTGACATTGTGGATGACAAGGAGTTCCAGGGGTCCGCAGATTACGCCCCGGCATCACGCCGTTACGATGTCTATATGCAGGACACCTTGGGCGAGGGGGCCTATGAGGACTTCCAGACTCAGACCAATGAATTGCTGCGATCCATGGACAAGATGGAAGGGCTTGCCCGTGAGGTTGACGACCCTCATCTGCGTGTCGCTATGGATATTCAAATTGGCGAGCTGAAGGGCGACGTTGCGGATCTGCGCACCAACGATCCGGACCTTCAAGCCTTCATCATCGAGGACCGCCGCTATTCAACGATGATGGGAATGGGCACCGCTGAAATGGATGTCCTGGACTATCCAGAGGCCGACAAGTGGGCGGCGATCCGCAAGGAAGTCACCGACACAGCCAGCAGCTACGGCCTCGATGGCGAGGCGTTCGTTGCCCGCTTTGGCGATCATCAGAACGTCACTTTGGGCACAACAATGGGATGGCGCAGCGACGACATTTCGACCGCCACAGCCCACTTCCAGGCTCAAGGATTGTCGGATAGCCACGACCGGGCAGAGGCCGTTGTCGACGAGCTGCACCAGCTTGCTTCTTCCAAGATCATCGCAATCTCAGAAGAACTTTCGGACGTTCACGCCCACGCAACGCACCCGCTCTTGCAAGGGCACGGTGACGATGACGGTCACAGCCTATAGGACTTCACCCGGTCTGCCCGAAGAGTGCGCCAATGCTCTGAGCAGATCCATCACTGAGTTATCCATCAACTCGCAAAGGAAAACTATGGTTTCGCGTACAGACTATCTTTTGAACGAAGTCGAACACTTCGCACCCTATTCCCAATTTGATCAATCCGCCCCGCGCGAGGATCGCGTTTCTGAGCAGATCGACATCATCATGAAAGAGCAGCAGGCAATGGGCTATGATCGTGCCGCCATCGCTTCAAAGAGCTTTGACATCGAGGACCAGGCCAACCGCCGTGTTGACGAACATACGGCGCAACAAGATCTGGTCGAAGAACTGAAAATCGAATTGGAGGCTGCCGAGCGGTCAGGGGAGCCGGTTGATCTGAACGATATGCAGGCTTTGGTTTCTCAGCACATGAACGATGCTCAGGAATACGACCTGTATCACCCCTATTATTCGTCCCTTGCGGATCTGTCCGGCGACAAAGGTTTTCAGGATTCCGACGACTACCAGTCGCCCGGTGATCGCTATGTTCAGTATATGCAATCAGCTTTGGGGCAGGCCGGTTTCGAGAACTACGAACAGCAGACCAAGGATATTGTGAACTCCATCGAGAACATGGAGGCTCTTGCACGAGAGGTCGAAGATCCGCATCTGCGTGCTGCATTGGACGTGCAGATCGGAGAGCTGAAGGGCGATGTTGCCGAGCTACGCCCATGCGACACCGACCTGCAGGCGTACACTGTTGCTGACGACAGTTACACCACATCCATGAATGCGGCCGAGTTGGACAACCTGGACCCGACAGAGGCCGAAAAGTGGCTGGCAGTGCGTGACGACATTGTTGCAACCGCCAACAGCTTCGGACTCGATGGAAACAAATTCCTTGCTCGCTACAACGACCACGACAGCGTTTCAGTTGGCGCAACGGCGACTTGGAAAGACGCGGATATTTCCACCGCTGCCGCCCACTTTAACAGCCAAGGCGTACCAGACAGCTACGAGCGCGCCGAGGCCGTTGTCGGTGAGCTGCACCAGGTTTCATCCAGCAAGATTGCCGCCGTGGTGCAAGAGATTGCCCATACCCGCGAACAGGCTACCCACGTCCATGAGTATGATGGACACAGTCTGTAATTGCCGAGCAGAAGGTATTTATTGATGCAACAGGGCTAAATTCAGGCTCGGCGCAAAACAGGGCGGGATGGAATCTTCCATACAGGATTTTTGGAAAACGACCCTTCGCTGCCGTTGACGTGTGCGACCGCAACGCGGACGAACCCGCCTTTTGCTGGAGCCGCTATTGCTCACGCAGAAACCCCTTGCACTTGCAGCGACGCATTTGCCGTGGCGCAGCTTATTTTAACGAACCGGCCGTTCACCAATGCTGATTTTAGCAGATTTTGAACCGACTTTTCGATGCCATACAATTTTTTGTTCAAGGAAGTCCAGCGCGTGAAACTCTTAATGGCCAGTCTTCCCGATGCAGTGTTCAGGCAGCGTAGACCTGACGTCCGTCCATCCATGTCTCAAGGACCTGGATGTTCTTGATCTCGTCTGGTCGTACGTCACGTGGGTCCTGTTCGAGGATCACCATATCTGCCAGTTTGCCGGGTTCTAGGCTCCCGACTTCATGGTCTGAGAAAAGTTGCCAGGCCGCTTCGGACGTCATGGCACGGATGGCTGCCTCCACCGAGATGGTCTCTTGCGGCGCAAGAACATAGTCCGGTTCCTTCCAAGTGCGGCGCGTCACAGCCATCTCGATCATGTGCAGCGGGTCCGGGTCGGTGACCATGAAGTCGGAGTGCAGTGTAAAGCCGACCCCGGCCTCTTCTGCGCTGCGGCACCGATCGAGCAATTGCGCCTTCTCCTCGCCGAAGACCTCGTCGCGCATGGCAACCCCCCAGTAATGAACGTGGCCAATCAGAAAGCTAGCCGATACGCCAAGTTCTTTCATTCGCGCGATCTGTTCGTCGTGCAGTATGGAGCAATGCTCGATCCGCGGGCGCACGCGCGACATGTCTAATCCGGCGTCCGCGAGCGCCTGACAGGTATCGAGAATGTTATCAATCGCCGCATCGCCATTGCCGTGAATCGCGAGATGCCAGCCTTTTTCTGCGCGCTCCAGTGCAGCGGCGGTAAGTTCCTCAGGCGCCATATATGCAAGTCCGCGGTCGTCGCTGTTTAAATACGGCTCACGCTGCAAACCCGTGAAACCCTGATTAGAGCCGTCGGCGACCAGCTTATAACCCGCGATGCGCGCAAGAGCGTTCCCGTCGCCTTGCGTGACACCGGCTTGGTCCCAAGTCTCTGCTCCAAGGGTATAAAAGGGGTACGCGCGGATCCGCGCTTTCATCTGGCCGGATTGAGCGGCCGCCGCCATGACCTGTGCGTCAGCTGGTGACTGCGCAAGAGCGCCAAGACTGAGTTCAGACACTGTAGTCAGCCCGTATTGCGCCCATTTGTCGAGCAGTCCTATCAGGCCATCGACCGGATTTACCTCCATCATTGCCGGGTAGTTTTCGGCAATTTTCAGGAAGGCCACATTATTCTTAATCGTTCCGGTCAGATTACCATCGGCGTCCCGCACGAATTCGCCACCCGGTGGGTTCTCGACATCGTTGGTCACGCCAGAGACTTCGAACGCCTTGGAGTTCGCGTATGCAAGGTGACCGGAAGCATTCAGAACAAAGATCGGGTGCTCGGTCGAAATCGGGTCGAGATCGGCAAAGGTCAAGGCATCGGCACCCTCCTGCACAGCGGGGTCGAAGTTGCGGAAAACGAGCCATTCGCCCGCGGGCGTTTCCTCCACCCGCATTGCGATGTGCTGCAGCACTTCGTCCACTGTCGTGTAGCGTGCCATGCCAACGTATTCCATGATGGCGTCAACGACTGATCCGGACACGACGTGGGTATGCGCATCGATGAAACCCGGCAGAACCGTCTTGCCTTCCAGATCGATCACAGAGGCATCCTCCCCTGCGACGGCACGCACCTCTCCATCGGTACCCACCGCGAGAATACGGTTGCCACGAATAGCGACGGCTTGGGCTTCGGAGAAGTCATCATCGACAGTGAGCACGTTGGCGTTGGTGAAAATGGTTGTGGTCTCGGTCGATGCAGTCTGCGCTTGTGCCTCTTTAGGCATGAGGGCAGCGAGGCTTGCCGCAGCCGCCCCACTCTTCAGAAAGTCCCTTCGGCCAAGACTTGCCCAGTCGATACCCCAATTGCAGGACCACCCGCTGCCGCTTGCAGCCTGCTCTTTCAGATCACGCACGGTATCGTTTACGGCAAACAAGCCACCAAACGTGCCACTGCAACATGGGCATCCATATAGTTCATGTTTCGCCATGGCTTCCCTCCTCATTAGACAAGCGGGCACCCTCATGCGCACTTCTTTGAGGCTGATAATGGCATTGATAGAATTCAAATCACAAAGTGTATTTTGAATTGCTGGCATGACAGCGATGAGTCCTTGCTGCGATTTGCTTGAATGGCCGTTTGTTACGCCGCATCGCAACAGCGACGACTACGCTGATGCAGCGAAAAATCGTGCTACGAGCGAGCGCGACGCAAGTCCATCACTGCTGGATGGGGCTCAGTGTTGCCGTTCTCCGCAGCAAGCATGATTGGCTGGTCCCAGCCTGAAGCAGGCATTCACAATCACGCTTTTCAGTTTTGCACCAAGCCATTGACTAGGACATGCGCGACGTTCAGGAAATCATGTTGTCTGCTGTAAACGACTGAATTGGGCTCGGTGCCATCGTTGTCTGCTGTTAGCATGATTGGCCGCACGCAGCCCAAACCGGCCAATCTAGGCAAGCTCATAGTCTGAATTTCGAACGGAGCTTTCGGTGCATCCAGATTGGACAATCTGGACGCATGAAACAGCGCTCATTGCTTACGATGGCGACAACGAGCGCTTCCAGAATGCGCCCCGAAAAATTGACCTTGTGAATACTAGCGGCAATGCGGGTGGCACACGCACCAGCGCTGTCTGATCAATCCGTTGAGAAGCAATAAAACAGACCCGCCCCGCCAGAACGTGGCAGATGTTCTTCTCCACAACCACGCGAGCCGTGCGACGAGTTCCAAGACACCATGTTTCGCGCATCATTGAGACCTACACGGTCATGATGTCCGACAATCGCGGACCCGTCTTCACTATTCGAAGTCCAGTTGCTGCATGTCGTATCGCCACCTGCCGTCGAGAAATGTCCGGCAGAATCGGAGCCGGTCAAAATGTCATGTTTGTTCGGCTGACTACCACGCCCATTTACAGGGTTACCGTTTTCATCGAGTGCGGTCAGAATACTAATGTTCACGCTGTCGCTGTGCAGGTCATCTACATTGTTGGCGATGAGTTCTCCCTTGGCATTGTACCATGGACCCGCCCCGATTCGGTCGCGTGCCGAAATGCCGTTGGTTATTGTCATCGGGTCGGTGCTGCGATCAATGGACATTGACGTGCTCAGATAGGCCGCAAAAGTTTTGGAAGAACCGACCGCAGAAGCAAGTGCATTACAATGAGCATCGGCACCGTCGAGGCCGCCTAGATTGGCACCGTCTCCTTTGCCTACACTAGTGATGAAGAACGACATCTCCTCGCCAGCCGATTGTGCCTGAGCGATTGCCGCGAAACAGCAGATTACGAGTGCAGCAACCCCATGGACAGCTGTTCTGTTGGTGAACTTCGACATGTGATTCTCCCTTCTTGCTGTGTGATCTCCGATGCTAGCCGTATGCATTGCTTGGGTCCACGATTAGCGCACAGGGATTAGAGAACATGACAGTTCAGCCTTCGAAACATATCTTGACGGATTATTGGTCGGCACAGACGTTATGGCCGACTTTCGTCACCATTGCGGCAAACCCAAAATGTGGTTCGCACGAAACTTTCGCCGCGAGTATTACGAACGCCCGGTCTGACAGACGTACTCCACCACCGTGCTGTGATCAATTGCGTCAGATGCTGGACAAAACAGCTTTCCGACTTGACCGCGGCAATATCCGTAGTCAGCCTAAAGCCGCTATTGCGCTGAATGCCTTGCATCGGAATGTCGGCCTTTGAAACACTGAACTCGTAATGCTGCTCTGCAAATAATGCGACTGCTTACAACTGTTTTTGGGTGATTTCAGTTGGCTAGAGCTTTGGCTATGCGTTCAACCAAGGCCCGTTGCACGACAGCAAACCTTGGTGTCTGCGCGATTTCCTCTAATGTCGCGACCCAGAGCGGAACTTCGATTTGTGGATTCATGCCAGGCGATCTATGAAGGCGGGGGTCAGCGTCGCCGATGAATTCAGGTAAAAATGTCTTGCCCGCTCCGGAAGCGGCCATCTGCTGAAGCACCAAAAAACTGTCTGCTCCGTTGGTAGTTTGTTCGGTATTCGCGTTTTCTGCTAGCCACTTGGCAGGCAGAGAGCGGCTCAACGCGCCGTCAAGCCTCATCCATTTACGATTTGGGGAACCATCATCATAGACCCCAAACGACAATGTACCTGATCGTTCTCCGACCAGGCCGTCCTCAAGTTTAATCGATGGGCGCACAGCGATATCCGCAGTCAGCCGGGATAGATCACGGTGGCTGTTGCTACTCAACAAAGTCAGTTCCAACCCTGGGTACTCTTTGGAAATTTCATTTAAAATCTGAGGCAATACCATCTGGCAAAGACTGTCAGTGGACGTGATGCGAACGTGACCAACAGGAGAGCGGTTCGCGCCTACGATTGCCCTCTCTACTGAAAGCACCGCATCTTCAACGTTTTCCATAGCCGAGAGAATTGTTCTGGCCTCAGGCAGCGTGGAATAACCAGAAGGGCTCTTCCGAAAAATCGCACAGCCACTTCTCTGCTCAAAGGCAACCACTCTGCGCAGGACTGTCGCATGCGTTACCCCCAAAGCTTCCGCCGCCGCGTTCAGCGAACCGTATCCATCAACGGCAAGCACATATCGAATGTCATCCCAATTATCGTTGTTCATAAATTAACAGGAGGCGGCGAATAACAAACAATTACAAGTAAATTCGTTCAAGCTAACATTCGAAGTATTGAACAGGGAGAGACATCATGATGAAGAAGTTCTCAATTTTGGCGGCAGGCATTTTGTCTGTAGCGGCCATAGGCGCAGCCATCGCCCATGAAAGCGAAAATCCGGCTGTGAAAGCTCGGACCTCAATCATGCAGCTCTATTCCTTCAATCTTGGAACTCTGGGCGGTATGGCCAAGGGCGAGGTGGAATATGACGCCGAAGCAGCAACACGGGCCGCGAACAACCTGGTGGTTCTGACGCAGATCGATCAATCCGCGATGTGGCCCGCTGGATCAGACAACGTATCCGATCCGTCCACCCGAGCGCTGCCTGCGATCTGGGAAAACTTCCCTGACGTTGGTGCGAAAGGGCAAGCCATGGCAGACGCAGCTGTTGCGATGCAGGCTGCGGCTGGTCAAGATGTTGATGCCCTGAAAGCAGCAATGGGCGATCTGGGTGGAAGCTGTTCGGCATGTCACAAAGCGTACAGAGCACCGAAAGACTAAATGGCAGAAAGCTGTGAAGCGGTTTTTCCTTTTCACAACTATCGTTGCACTTGTGGTTGGGTTGGCCGGTTTGGTACTGACCCGTCCGCAAAGAATGGATCAATATCAACTCGACGGTTTGAACCCAAATCTCGCCCGAGGTGAAATCGTGTTCCACGCCGCAGGATGCGCATCCTGTCATTCAGCGCCGGATGCGGTTGGGGAGGAAAAGCTCATGCTCTCCGGTGGTCGCAGGTTTGAGACGGAATTCGGCACATTCATTGCCCCCAACATTTCCAGTGACCCAGAAGTTGGTATTGGGTCCTGGTCTGCCCTTGACCTGGCCAATGCTCTGATCCATGGGACCGGACCCGAAGGACAGCACTATTTTCCAGCGTTTCCCTATACATCTTACGCCAAAATCACGGCCAAAGACGTTGTTTCGCTCCATGCATTCCTCAGCAACCTGCCGGCGTCCGAAGCCGAAAGCGTCTCGCATGAGGTAGGTTTTCCTTTCAACGTTCGGCGCGGATTGGGGGGATGGAAGCTTTTGTTCATGTCGCCAACTTGGGTGCTCGATGGTGATCTGACCGACCAACAACGACATGGCCGGTACTTGGTGGAGGCTCTTGGCCACTGCGCCGAGTGCCATACGCCACGCAACGGCTTAGGGGGTATGCAACGCGGCCTCTGGTTGACGGGAGCGCCAAACCCCAGCGGAAAGGGGCGTATCCCCGGCCTGACCTCAGACCAGCTTGATTGGTCCGAGGCCGACATTGCCGAATACCTCAAATCTGGCTTCACACCGGATTATGACAGCGCAGGTGGTGAGATGGTGGAAGTCATCGAGAACACATCACGCCTCACGGATGAGGACCGTTTGGCGATTGCCGCCTATCTCAAGGCTGTTCCTGTTTCGTCGACGGGGCTTCCATCCGAGTAACAGTCGTTTGGCGCCATGCTGCCGGGACCAGATGCTGTTGCAGGTCGCCAGTAGGAAGCTGTGAGGCCTATTCCCTTTTCACCAAACACCTGTTTTACGTTTTGAACATCGGAGCTCACCAATCACTCGAGTTTCTGTTCATGATTGACTGAGGGTCGCGGCCAAATGACACAAAAATTCGCTCTTTGGTCCATTCCCATATCCATTGCGGTACTGGCCCTGAAACTGCTGGCTTGGTGGCTGACAGGCTCGGTGGCCTTGTTGTCGGACGCAATGGAATCCACCGTGAATGTCGTTGCGGCGTTGCTGGCATATTTTGCGGTTCGAGTTGCCAATATGCCCCCTGATGAAAACCACCCCTTTGGTCACAAAAAAGCCGAGTATATTTCCGCCGTCGTCGAAGGCGCACTGATTGTGCTGGCAGCGTTCTTGATCATCAGAGAAGCCGTACTGGCGCTCCCGAACCCGCATCTTGAGGATGCGCCGCTTCTTGGAATCGTCGTCAATGTCATTGCAACGGGTGTGAATGGCGCATGGGCTTACCTATTGCTCAAAATTGGCAGGCGCGAGGGTTCGCCTGCATTGGAGGCGAGCTCCCGACACATTTTCACAGATGTTATGACCTCAGTTGGTGTCATCGCAGGTCTGATACTTGCACTTGTCACCGGCTGGCTGATCCTCGATCCGATCCTGGCAATTCTTGTTGCACTGAACATCTTGTGGGAGGGCTGGAAAGTTATTCGGGCGTCCGTCGATGGCCTGATGGATGTGACACTTTCGGACCATGACTTGCAGACTGTTTCCAACGCAATCGAAGCAAATCTCGGCGCGGCCTTGGAGTACCACGACCTCAAAGGGCGCAGATCCGCAAATGTCATCTTCGTGGAGTTTCATCTTGTTGTGGACGGCACAATGCCAGTCAGCGCGGCGCACGATATATGCAATGACATCGAGGAAGAATTGGATCGTTTGTATCCGGGTTCCGTCTTTGTCATTCACCTCGAACCTGATGACGAGTTGAAGGGTGACGGGGTTAACTCCCATTAAACTTGTCATTTGGTTCTACAAAAACACAATCGGCTTGACTGATCTGATTAAGACGTTCGGCTTGAAATTCGTCAGACCTAAGCCCGATGTGGGAAAGCCAAACCAGAAGTAACCTGTCTCCAACGTCACGAAGCGTGATGCTCAGAATTGGAGGCGAAAATGAAAATTCAAAGAAAGCTGGGTCAACTTCTTAGTACAGCGGCGTTGGCTTCGTTGATTGCGGCGACGCCTTATGTGCCAGTGTTTGATGCCGATGGTCGCCTACAATTTGAACCGTCATATGCCTTTGCCAAGAGCGGCAAGGGGAAAGACGGGGATGGTCGCGACGATGATCGGGATGATGATCGTGACGACGACAGAGATGATGACCGGGACGACAACTCGGGGTCGGGTAGTAGCGGCCGTGGTGGTGACCGGGACGATGATCGTGATGACGATAGAGACGATGATCGCGACGACGACCGAGATGATGATCGTGACGACAATTCAGGGTCAGGCAAAAGTGGTCGCGACGATGATGACGACGATGACGATGACGATGACGACTCGAAACGCTCCAATAGAGGCAGCGGAAAGAAGGACCGGTCTCAAGCAGGGGGCAAACCGTCGCGTTCGGCTGGGGTAACAAAGGTCGAAACAAACGCTAATGGCATTGAAGTACGTTACGCCGACGGAACCAAGGAGGAGATCGAAAACGGGCGGTATGAGAGAAAGAATGCGCAGAACCGAACTGTTGAGGAGCGCCCTGCGACCGGTGCTGACGTCTCAAGGCTTCGGTCTTTGGCGAATGGTATCTCAATCGACAGCGTGCGTTCTGCTGGGCAAGGCGGCACTGCTGGAAGTCGACCCACGAAAATCGAACGCCAGGGCAACAATATCGAAGTGAACTATGCCAATGGTTGGAAAGAGGAGATCGAGTTTGGGCGCTACGAGTTGAAAGACCCGTACAACCGGACTGTTGTCGAGAGAAACGCAACGGCCTCTGATCGCCGGAGGTTACAGTCGGTTGCCAACTGAACAGCAGCACCAGTCGATAATCCGTTGGCGGCTTCTCATAGAGAGGGGCCGCCATCGTCGTCAAAGAGACCGCTGTTAATCTCCCTTGTTCCAAACATCATGGGCAATGAGCGCGGCCTCTACCCGATTTCGCGCATGAAGCTTGGACAGGATTGCCGTCATGTAGTGCTTCACGGTCTTTTCCTGAAGGTCTAACTCGTCAGCGATTTCACGATTACTCAGTCCTTTGGCCACACGTCTCAGTATTTCTTCCTCCCGATGCGTAAGGTCATCGAGAATGCCGCTGTTAACAGACATGCCGGTGTCAGCGTTGATTTGGAGCAATACCCGCGACGCCAAGCCGGGAGAAACGAAACCTTCACCTGCGGCGATGCTGCGTAAGGAAGCGGTTAGTTCGCTCGCGGTCACGCCCTTCACGATGTACCCAATCGCGCCCGCCTCCAAGGCGTCCGCGACATCGCTGCTGTTCTCTGAGACTGTCAAGATTGCAATGACAGGCGGATTTGCCATCGCTGCAATTTCACGTGTTGCGCTTATCCCGCCACCGGGCATCGAGAGGTCAAGAATAGCTATGTCCGGCTGATGCGTGCCGACCAGCGATACTGCCTCTTCAGCGCTGGACCCAGCAGCTAAAACTTCAAAACCATCAGATTCATCCAACGTGCGTTGCAATCCCTCCCTGAATATCGGGTGATCATCAGCTATTACGACAGATGTAGTCATGATGTGCCTAACTTTCTGGGAAAGAGTGTCATAGCAATGGTGGTGCCTTCGCCCGGTCTCGATGCGACTTCGAACCTACCACCAATACTCTCGACCCGATCTCGCAAGCCCATAAGCCCCTGGCCACCATCGTCTCGCAACGCGGTTTCTTCTGACTTGTCAAATCCAGGTCCGTCGTCTGTGACCTTCACAACTATGCAGTCGCTCTGCGCCTCAGAGATTACAGTGCACTTGGAAGCTGGAGCATATCTCGCGGCATTAGAAAGCGTCTCCTGAAGGAACCGAAAAACGCACAGCTTGTCGGACAATGACAGCTCTGGGGCCTGGCTACCCAGGAATGAAATAACCGGTCGCAACGGGCTGTGTTCGACGTGATCCTCTACGGCTCTCTTCACAACATCGACGAGTGACAGGCTGTCGATATCTGGCGCGGACAGCCCTCGCGATATTGCACGAATCTCAGCAAGAGATTTTTGCAAAGACTGTTGAATTTCCTCTGCCTCTTTAGGTCTTTCGGACTCTTTGGAAAACGCCGCCTCCAGTCTAAGGGCGGCAAGCGACAGGTATTGCGCAGGACCGTCATGTAGCTCGGCACCAAGCTTCTTGAGAAATCGATCTGTTTGCGTGGCATATCTTTCTGACGCCTCAACCACACGCGAGCGCAGCCGGGCATTCTGCTCGGCCATCCTCTCACTTTCTGTCAGGCGCTGTTTAAGAAGAGCTTCCTGTCGTCGAATTGTTTTGTCACCAATTGCGACGATGGAATACAGAACAATAGTACTTGCCAGAAATGCGGAACCGACGACCAACCAACTTGTTCGCCTTGCCTTGGCCAAATCTAACTCCAGCTGATCGGCTCTTTCGTAGAACTCCGCAACCGCGATGATTTCGCCGGACCAGAGTTCGCGGATGGGGCTGTAAACTTCAAGCAGTGGTATCCCCAATGCCGCCTCGGCGGCGCTCTCGGCATGATCAAGCTCTTCGAAAGAGCCGGAGATATCACCGCTCCACGCCCGCCTCAAGTCATCCGTTGGATTGAAACGGTTTCCAATGATGTCTGTATCAGAGGCATATGCAATCACACCGCCTTGCTTCCAGAATTTGTAGGAGACAATGCGGTCACGCATTGGCTGGGTCATGAAAACCTCGTCCAGCGCCAGGCTCGCCTGCTCAGAAAGATGGTCGCCATGTGCCAATTCCTGGCTGAGCGGGGATACCACGCTTTCCATATACAGCGCTGCGGAGTTGGCGGAGTTTTGGACGACTGCGTTCTGGATTCGATTCGACACCCAAACCCCGACTATTACGGTAGCAGTACCCATCACTAAAATGCTGGCCGCAAGAAACACTCGCGACAACGACCAATTGCCAATCGTCAGGTCAGTTACTTTCGCTTTCATCGTGAAATCGACTATGAACTACAATCTGTTACCGCACCACAGACCTTGGTCTGACGCGATCTGGCTAAAACTCAGATCCTTAGCTTCCACCCAGTGGCCGGAGTCAGGTATCATCCATCGTTCTCAGTCTTTGCAGCATCGGGCATTGAACGTTTCCGCTATCACAATTGGCCGTAAGCTCGCTCAAGGCGTGCTCCAGGCGCCTGAGCTCATCAATTTTGCTTCGAACGCTAGCAATGTGTGCCTCGGCCAGTTCTTTCGCTGACCGGCAGTCTTCGACACTTTCATTTGACAGCTCCAAAAGCGCTTTTGCGTCTGAGAGAGGAAACCCCAAATCGCGGCACTTCTTCAAAAACCGAAGTCTACCCACATCGTTTGCTGAATAGAGGCGGCGATTGTTCAGAGCTCGCGCGGGTCTCGGTACGATACCTTCGCGCTCGTAATAGCGGATGGTTTCTATTCCAACCCCGCTTTGCCGAGAAGCCTCACCTATCGCAATCATGTGAAGTGCCTCCGCTTGATCCTGTAGTTACTACAGGAGTTATACGCTCTGAATGCCGGTGCCTCAACACATTCAAATCGAGTACCCAGGGAGCGAAAGATGAAGAAGTATTTGACCCTCAGCTACCTGGGATCGGTTTCCGCTCTGGGAGTTGCGACATGCTGTGTTCTTCCAATGGCCATGATGTTGCTCGGCTTGGGTGGCAGTTGGTTGGCGATATTCGGAAAAATAGCGGCAGCAAGCTACTATGTTCTCGCCATCTCAACAGCGCTGATCGCGGTTTCGTGGTTCGTAGCGCATCGAAACGGGACGTTGGCAAACCTGAAATGGTGGCTTGTCGGAAGCACGGCGATCACCGCTCTGGCATGGGTCATCGTGTTCAACGAGGCACAAATCAACGATTATCTAATCATGCAGATGTGAGACAATGACAAAACAAACTGTGGTGCTCGATAGGGCATTGCCAACTTGTTTGCGCGTTCTGAACTGGTTACCGCTCACGCATGAAGATACCGTTCAAAATGCCGCGCCTG
>NZ_JBXWNK010000019.1:0-55721 GCF_059610325.1 Ruegeria sp. YTSA064 | reverse complement strand
GACAAAGAGATGACGGAAGAACCGGTGGATTTAGACGAAACGCGAAGCGCCGAACGCCAGATTGCGACCGACACCCGTTGCCGCAAACGCGGCGTTTGGGAGCAGACGCCATCCACTCCATCCGCGTCTCGTTTGTCCGACCTGACTGCAGCGAAAGGGCGGTTTGAGATTTGGGCATCGACGTGTCATTGAATGACCGGTCTGGCGACATCGGCTGCAACGCAGCGAAGAACTTGCCGCGCCTGCGAGCAGATGCTGCGCCGGCAAACACCCGGAAGGGCAACGGCGGTTTAGTCCCGCAGAGCGTTCGTTCGTACAAAGTGCAACGAATGACCGCGTTGAGTCCAACTCGGACATAGCATAATCGTTTTGCGTGCGCTCGCGGCGCAGATTTCGCTGCAAGCCGATCTGGAAGAATGGCTGCACCACTACAACCAAGAGCACACTCATCAGGGCAAAATGTGTTGCTGAAGAATACCCTTCCAGACCATGATCGAGAGCAAAGAGATCAGGAAGCAAAAAATCCGGAACCAAACTTAATCTGGCATACACCACAGGAAAAACGGCCAACTGTCAGATCACATCGGAACCACTACATGTCAGTACATCAGCGACGCCGAGCAAACCCAGGGCTTTCCGATACGCCATTTCGCCACACGTTCAACCCCTTGCAGCGTCGACAAATCCGCTCTCCGAACCCTTCGCTCCAGAATGGAGTTCTGCAACGAAGACACGGGCGTTCTTGCGGCACGTCATTGTGGGCGCGAGCCATGATCATATCTGCTTCGTTGTCGGAGTCTTCCATCAGTTCTTAGCCTCGATTTCTGTTTTGGTTCATACAGCGACTGGAAAAGAAAGTTCCGAGCCCTAAGCCTTGAGATTGAAGGAGCTGCCTGGTTCAGACTGTCCGATGGGACGGCCTGTAATCCGAGGGGTTTTATTAGGACGAACCGGCATTCCTTCGTTCTCAGCAGCTTGGACAGCGAAAGTATACCGAGAACCGTTTCCGCATGCTCGCCGTAGAGCACGTTGATCTGATGATGTGACCTCTGCCTCAGAGATGAGCGACTCGGAGTAGAGGTGCCGAAGTTGAGTCTCTGAAACGCCATCCGCTTCCATTATCAATTGCACCATGGGATCCGCCAAAAGCTGGTCGAGCAAGAACTGCGACAACTGCTTTGAAGACAATTTATCCTTTGCGCGGGCTCTCTCCAAATCAGTAAGAGAAACGGTCAAGGTACGCGCCAGACCGGGGTGAGATTTCCGTGGATGCAGACAGATTAGCACTGATGCTTTCCAGGCTTCTTGATCCGAATAATCTGGTGGTGCGGAAAGCTCAGTTTCTATGTCGTATTCGCCCGCCGGGAGTAATTCGTCGAAGCCAGGGAAAGTAAACGGCCTGGAAAAGACTGCGATTGTCTTGCTGATTATTTGGTTCATTTGGTCAATTCTCCTTTGCTGATACCGCTCGCTCGGAGATGCAGACAAGAACAAGCCACCCACTCCCGGCAGGGTATTATCAGTTTTGGGGTTTAGGCTTTGGTTTTTCGGGGACGGTGTCCTGCCCTTTCGACGTCACTTCTTTTTTTGACGCGTCCGCATCGTTTTCCTTCAGTGCGGCAGCCGCTCTGGTCGTCAGGTCTTTGAAAGACATCATTTTGATCCTTTGATTGTCCGCACCACCCACGAGCCCAGATAGGGTGTGAAAAGTGAATGCGGCTACATCCAATATAGGGATTGGGTGCCTCATTTACTACGTAAAGCCGTAGAATAAGACGGGTGGCTGAAGCAGAACCGAGGCGGCGGCAACCCTGGCGCGCTACTTTCGCTTCGAATATCGGCGATCAGTGTTCGCTGCGGTGCAGTCAACCAATGCGCCATCACCATGGAAGACTTTTGCTACATCGGGTGCAGCCATGCCGCGCGAGAGCGCACTATAGTTCAATTTCAGCTTCACCTCGCCACCAGGGCGAAGCAGACAATCGGTGTTTTCAACAACGATATGATCACTGGTGGCTCCGACGAACGTGACGCCAGCAGGGAATATTAGACCCGCCGCATCAGTGTCCTGGAGTCCAATCGCAAGGATCGACCGAGTATTCGAAGGACTGTCTAAAGTCACACACTGCATTGAAGGTATAGGATAAATCATTTGCAAGGGATTTGGATTTGATTTGGTCTTCGTTTCGATCACTTCCGCCCAAAGCGTAAAAACATCTGTGTAAAGCCCGTCGATCGCGTACCCCGAAACGGGATCGGTACCCAGCAGGATGGCCTCACCCAGACGCAGGTTGTTGATCTTTCCGGTCGCCCCCTTGCCAAGCGCCCATGGCAAACTGGCAGAGCCGCCGCCTGACACTGTTTCCAGAGCGGGTCCACTTGCAAGTTCGGTGTCGGCGGCAAGCGACGAAAGCAATTCCATTGCTCCTGCAGAGGGTGCCACATGACCCAGACAGGCAAAATTTGCGCCAATCCACTTCAGAGAAATCTCTTCCATTCTAAGAATTTGAGACACAGTGCTTTCAAGGTGTTCAGGCAAGATGCCATCCCGCATATCCCCCATTTCCACCATCAAGATAATATTGTGAGTAATGTTCTTCCCCAGCGCCTCGATGGCCAGGCTGGCGATAATGTCCATCTCAGTGTTGAAGCTGACATCGCAGTTATCAAGGACTTGCGCGACCTGGCTCAGCATGGGCGTTCGGATCAAGGATATAGAGCACGAGATTCCAGCATCGCGCATACGCATGATATTGCTGATCCGCGCGTCCGCCAGCCCTGTCGCGCCACCATCAAGCATAGCATTCGCAATCTCAGGATGACCGCAAACGGCTTTTGTCACACCTGTCACCGTAATTCCGCGGGGTCTAAGGTGGTCGACCAGGAACCGTGTGTTGTACCGAATTTTGTCCAGATCAACGTCGATACGCAGCTTGCTCATTCAATGGTCGTAGCACGTACGGGTTGCAAGCGCGGAAAGGCAGATAGAACCATATTCACCAAGTTTTTTGGAGGACGGTTCAATGCGTCAGTGACCGGGAGATACAATTTGCAGTTGTAGTCTGTGATGGCCTTTGAAATCTCAACATCATTCA
This sequence comes from Ruegeria sp. YTSA064, assembly GCF_059610325.1. Lineage (NCBI taxonomy): Bacteria > Pseudomonadati > Pseudomonadota > Alphaproteobacteria > Rhodobacterales > Roseobacteraceae > Ruegeria > Ruegeria sp. YTSA064. The sequence goes on along the minus strand of NZ_JBXWNK010000019.1, from coordinate 52,626 downwards.
TTCCTTCATGGTTGATCGTCATGCCAATTACCTCTGTGTTCGCAAAAGCCTCGATCAGGGTGATTTCATCGCAAGGGTCGGGCATAGTCATGCTGGGGAAGTCGCATCGACGTTTTCGTTTAGGCGCGTGTTGAAGAATAACTGCATGTGGCTGACTGCCTCGCAGAATGAAGGCTGATGTGCAAAAAGCCGGATGGCTTAGCGCGCCCTGGCCCTCGATCACTATTACATCCGGGTGCTCACCCTCTGATGCCGCAACGACAGCGCGCTCAAGTTCGCCACAACAAAATTGCGGCGGCACCGAATCCATCGCGACACCATACTTGGTGCCCTGCATCAAACAAGTTTGGCCGGTGCCGACCAAAACTGTTTTGATCCCATGCGCGTTAAGTGCGCCTGTCAGGATTGTCGCGGTTGTACGCTTTCCAATTGCACAATCGGTGCCGAACACCGCGATGCGGATCGCCTGGACGTCTCCAATACTGCCATCTAACAGGCGCAGGTCGGGATTTGGCCGCGGCTTGCGAATGTCGCGTATCGTGACATCGTGAATTTTGGCAAATCCTGCGAGCTCCTTGTCATCGCTAAGAAATTCATGCAGCCCACTGACGATGTTCATTCCGAGCGTTATCGCATCCACAACAACTTCGCGATCCTCAAGGGACATTCTGCCGCTGGCCGGCGCCATTCCGTAAATAAAAGTGTCGGGGATCGTAGCTTCATTAGCGACGGCAGCATCAAGATCATCGAAGATGGGAACCTGATTTGCGATATTATCAAGCACTTTGCCACTGTCACAACCGCCATACGTGCTGTCGATCACCGAAAGAACGCGATAGGCCTGTGAATGTCGAACGAGACCATTAGCCGTCTTGCCATCGATCTTTGCGAAGTTTCCTTCGCAATACACAATTGCAGTCGGTGTATCTGTCACGAGTGTCTTGCGGTGAAGCTCTGGAAAAACTGCTTGTTCAGGCGCCAGCTTTTGCGCATCGCTGGCAATGAACTGCTTGGCATCCGACGCAATGGGTTCGGGTTTCATATTTGTTCCTTTTTAGAGTGTGAAACGCGCGTCCTTGGTAAGGACGGGCAAAAACTGTGAAGTTTGGGAAAGTGGGCTTTCTGTCTGAATTCTCACTGGTTCAGAACACACAGCCCTTCTGATCGATGATAGTTTTTGTGGCATTGCCACCCATTGCCGGATCGGTCGATATGGGCATTTGCCGGTAGCTCGATTGCATTGCAGCGATCACCGGACGCCTCGTAGCCACGTTCGCATTTCCATCCAACTCCATGGATCGCGTCATCGTAGAAAGCATTTTCAGGCACAAACACGGCATCGCACCGTCCGTCGCGCTCAAAATACCCACGCTCGCACGTCCAGGGACGCCCGCTGGTTGATGCGTTCAGAAAAGCGTTTTCCGGCACCGCTACTGCCACGCATGCTTCTCCGTCTTTTTCGTAGCCACGGTTGCAACGCCATGCAGATCCATAAGTGCTATTCGTCAGGTAAGCATTATCCGGCACCACGATTTTCTGGCAGCTATCGTCTACTCTTGTGTATCCACGCAGGCACCGCCACCTCTCACCTGATGGATCGAGATATCCACCCTCAGGCACAATCACTTCAGTGCATGAGGTGCCGCCAACTTCAACAAAGCCATGCATACATGCCCACCCTGAGCCATAGGTTCTGTTTGTGGGGTAGGCATTTCCCGGCACGACAATGGCCACGCATTCTTCGCCTTTCAACTGATAGGACAAATCGCATTCCCAACCGTCGCCATACTTTTTGGGATGCGCGTTATCCGGGATCGAATTTGTTTCGGCCGATGCGGGACTTGATGAGATAAAGGAGCCCGCCAAACTGCTGAAGACGACAACAAACAACGCAGCCATTAAGTGAGCGCAAAACCGGTACTGATTTTTTCGATTTGCCCTGATGCAAACGGCGTTGTCCGAATGTTGAGTGATTGAGTTACGATCCATCCAGGTTCAGCCCCTCGATACAGGCCTGCGCCAGGTCTTTGTTAGGAGTTTGGGATCCCGGCACCGTTGCCCAGCCAGCCGCCATGACGGCATCCTTCTGCTTGAAAGAAGAAGCCTCTTTGATCGTCGTTATTTTTTCGGCGCGTTGGGCGTCAGTTCTCGCCATGTCGACGCAGACCGGAACCAACGCAGCGATTACATTGTCGCGGGACATGGCGTTGGCCATCTTGTCCGCGCTACCGCCGGTCATCCATCCACCCCATGAAAATCCAACGACGCCTACGAAAACCCCGCCGATCAGAGCACCGTAGATTCCGGGTTTAAGCCATTCGGGCGTGTTCATAATCTATTCCTCCTGCGGGGAAAGCGCCGCATCGCTGTCATTGTTAGATGTGGCCAAGGTCTGGTCGTGCTTAAGCGCCAGTTCAAAATCTTCTGGGTCAATTGGGCGCATTTCCGTGCGGCCTGGCTTGCTGCCTTTGCCCCGAACTGTCAGGTAGGTTCCGGTTCTGCGATATGCTTCGAAACTCAGGCCCTGCAGTAGCTCTTCTTCGACAACTACTTCATACTCGCCTGCAGGAAGTACATCCGGGTAGCCGGACAAAGAGAACGGATTTGAAAACGTCACCAAAGAACTGGACGATCTTGTGCTCACCTTTGTCCTCCATTTAGTTTGTTGGATCTTCCCCGCGCAGTCTGCCGCGGTACACGCTCGTAAGCGCCGCGGTAGTACTGGCGTTGTAATTTAGAATAATGTGCAAATGGCAGGCGCGCGCTGATCGATGTTAGTCGGCGGCCAATGACCTGAGATTTTATTGGAATCTCAAATGCATTTGGTGCCCGAGGATCAGGCACACTGCCAAAAATTGACTAACCTGCGTCAGTGCAACGATGTTTGGATTCCGGCAACGTGATGTGTGTTGGCGGGATATTTGCTGGCGTGTTCTTAACGAGTAATTGAGAAGCGCAGGAAATCCAGTACCGCAATCGGACTGTATTTATCTTGCGCTTCTTTTTCAGTGAAATCCCAAATCTGCCGAAGCGAATTCCGTCTCTAACAGGCAACGATCATCAAAATCCCGGCATCGCTGTAGGGGTGAACTTATTGCTTCAACAGTGGCCCGGCCTGATCCAGATAAGTGGGGTCAAAACCGGCCAACGTCACCAGTCCTTCATAATCATCAAATACCACTTGCCCGGATTGAAAAGTAACCAGCCCCTTCTCCCGCAGTTGCCGTAGGACACGATTAACATGTACGGCACTCAGTCCCAGTGCATCGGCAAGGTGGTATTGTGTCAGTGGGCAGGCGTATCCCGTCTTGCTTGCCATCCCGACCTGAGTCAGCCTCACACCAAGTTCCAATAGAAAATGCGCCATGCGCTCACCCGCATCTCGCCGTCCTACGTTGACCAGGTGCTCAACCACCATCGCTTCATCTCGAGAGACCGCCCAAAGAATTGCTGTCGCCAGCCGGGGCGTTTGCGCAAATGCTTCCAGGAGATCATCCACTACTACTTCAATGGCTTGGATTTCCATGATTGGTTCTATGCTGTGATCCGAGGTGTGCAGCAGAACGCTTCGCAAGCCCAGAAAGTCACCCGGTATTTGGAAATCGACGATCTGACGCGACCCGTCAGTCTGGGTTTTGTAGGAACAAACCCAGCCCGAGGCCAGAATGTAGGCAGCCTGCTCTGATTGCCCTTGATGCACAAGGTCACGTCCGGCTTCAAAGGTTCTGCGACGCTTGTGCAGGCGTGCCAATGCCGCAAGTTCAACCTCAGTCAGAGCGACGAAGTTTGAAAGCTTTCGGGTGAGTGGACTGTTTTTGATAGTGCGCAAGTGTTCTTCCTTCATCGATGAGCAGCCCGCGAAACTATCCGACGCCAAGACTGCTTTCGATCAGTTAAGTATACAGCAATCTATGCCAGTATGATGCAATTCATTGTGGCGCTTCCTTGCTTGGACGCCTGTTAAAAAAGGACGTCTACCATGGCTGACCGGCAAGACTACTCAGGAATGGCCGCACTCTCAATTTGTGAAGCGCTTTTGCTTGCAATCAAAGATCGTGAGCTCCTGCCCGAACATGAAATTGTGGGAGTTCTGCGTGACGCAGCTGCTGCCCACGAAACAGCGGTCGGCAATAACGATGAAAAGGATATGCACCAGGCCGTCGCCTTTCTCATTAGCCGGATCATTGCTTCCGGCTATCGGGTTCGGCAGTAGCGTAAAGTCCCGTATCGGAAAAACAAGATTATGCTCGTCAAAAAAGCTTAACAGCAAGAAGACACAAAATTGGCGTCTCGTTTCTAATCAGTTCAAACACGAAGCAAAAACCAATGTTTCAATACTTGCCATAGCCACCGGTCAGCGGCGTACCACCAAGCGCAACTGCGGCAATTGCGTCGAGCTCAATCATCAGACCCGCCTGTGGCGTCGCCGCCCCTGCCCTTGCCAGGTTGACGCAAGCCGCCAAGCCGGGAGCACGATTTGGAGTTTATGACATTCTACAGCGCGAAGGTGGTGACGTCGTTTATCCGACACCTTGGGCTATGGACCCTTCGATCAGTTATCTCGCGACTCCGAAAGAAATGGCCAGTTTGTTGCAAAATGCAGGTTTTGCGATATTGGACGAAGAAGACTCGACGACTGAAAGCCATGAGTGGCTTAAGGCGAGAATTTCGATGCCCAAGTCTGATCGTACCATGCCGGTTACGACACAGATTCTCTTTGGGAACGTCGCCAGTGACATGGTTCAGAACCAACTTCTGGCTTTGGACGAACGCCGTTTGTTAACGTACCGCTTCATTTGCGTGGCCTGACGATGGGGTTGCGCCGGCGCTCGACCCGATCTTTCTGCTGGACCTATAAGCTCGGGCATGACCGAGGCTAACTTGCCTGAATAGCGTCGGCAGGCATCAGGCCCACGAAACGAAATTGCCGCGTTTCCCTGTTGAACAACCACCATTGTTCAATTCAGGGCGTTCATTTTCTCCGAGTTCTCAGCCACCTTGGCAAAACTCTTTTTGACGACGCGGCCAACTCATTATTCGTTGGCCGGTCGAAGTATATATCGAGTACTTCCGCTGCTTTGATGAAAAGGTCTTCACTGCTTTTTTTGTGCAAAAGAGTTTGTCCGCGTGTCAAAAAGCAAAGTCTCAGTCTATTTTCACTTGATCACGACTTGTAGATCGCAGCGTAACGCGGTGCGAAGAACTTAACGAAGGCTCTAACCTCTGGCCGACGATAGGCTTCCGGCGAAATGAGCATTAGGTGCGGCACCGCAAGTTCGGGGATTTCGTCGAAACATCGGATAAAAGACATATCTGTTTCCACCAGCTTGACGTTGCTGATTCCAAGGCCTTGCCCTGACCTGATCGCCGCATGCATTAGCTCGAGTTCAGTGAAAGACATGACGATCTGGTCCGGCTCCACGTGATTGGTCAACCATTCGTGGAATACATTTGGTACATCGTCCCGCTGAAAGGTAACAAACTGATGCCCGGCCAGATCATTCGTTGACCCCGGTAAGCCAAATTTGTCCGCGTAATTTCTGCTGCCGAACAAAGACCAGCGGGCCGTGCTGATCTTCCGGCAAATCAGGTCAGGATCGGGATCGGTTCTTGCAAGGCGCAAAGCAATGTCGGCCTCGCCCGCCATCAGGTCCAGCGCCCGAACGCTGGATAAAAACTCGAATGCGACATCCTGATTGTCGGCGGAAAACTCGTTTACGATTTCGATCATGCGTGAGGAGAAGTTTGCCGAATAAGCGGTGATACGGATGGGTTGTGTCGACGTCAATTCTTTCGCGCAATCGGTAAATTCAAGTACTGAAGCCTCGATTGCTTCGGCGAGGGGAACGAGGCGAAGGGCTTCTGGGGTCGGTTTGAACCCGTGCGTACCGCGCTCAAACAGCGTCAACCCTGTTTCTCTTTCGAGAACTTCAATGCGTCGGGCGACCGTTGGTTGGGAGACCTTTAACTTTCTAGAGGCCGCAAGCGTCGACCCTTCTCTGAAGACAGAGAGGAACACACGAATATCCGACCAGTTTCGGAACCCGTTCTGCATTTTTGTAGAACAGCACAATTTTGCGCCGGATACCAGACGAACGGGTGAACAGTTACTGTTGTTGCGACAGCGCAAGTAACTCGGAAAGGACCATGAGATGGCTTCCCATACAATGTCACCCAGCATCTGGACCGTATTTGGTGGACTGTTCGGTTGGACCAAAAGAGCCTTCCCCGAAGCCCGGAAGCCGCGGCCTACAGCTGACGATCTTCACGCTGAACGCGACTATATTAATGACGTGATCTGGAGTAATCCCGCTGCGTTTTCGAGTGAACTGGACGTGCAGAACATGATGAGTCTGTATCCAGGAAGGTTCTGACGACACTTGGTGACAATCGGCCGAATAAGGCAATGAGATCACATCCAAGGCAGTTGCGAGCTGTAAGTGACAGCTAAGTAACCGCGTAGTGGCCTTCTCAGCTATGCGTCGTCGGCAATGATTGCATCGACTTCGATCTCGACCAACCATTCAGGGTTCACAAACCGATTGATCGCCATAATTGTATCGACGGGCCGTGCATCGACGCAATACTTCTTCCTTGCCTCGATGGCTTCTTTCCCATTGTCGATATCTGTCAGTATGACTCGCGTCCGAACAATGTTTTGAATTCCAGAACCTGCCTGTTCAAGAGCCGCCTTTATGATTTCAAAGCACTGGGTTGTTTGGGCAAATACATCTCCCACCCCGACGGTCTTGCCTTCAGCATCGACAGGTGCGGTGCCGCCAACAGATATGTAGGGACCAACCCGAACTGCTCGGCTGAACCCAACGATTTTTTCCATCGGATTTCCATTTGAAACGAGCTGACGCATGGCATGAATCTCCTGTTTGTCCCAAGTATACTCATTTTGGCACGGCTTGTTCTTGGTTCAGGTGATGCTAGGGTTTTTGGTAGAAAATACTGAGCGTTAATGGAGGGTGGTTGGGATGGCTGATCCGTTTCAAGATGTAGATGCTGCGGGTGCGGAGTTCATTTCCGCATTTGCCGACTCGATGGACGCGCGTCAGGCCGACCCCACAATGGAAAAGATCGTTTCAAACTATCTGGCCAAACTTGAGTTTGCCAAAGATAGCCTGACGGTTGAAGTCGGGTGCGGTGCGGGAGCTGTCACGCGCCGCATTGCGGAGAAGGCCAAACCCGCGCGTGTCATTGGTTTCGAGCCGTCTAAAGGCTTTGTGACCGAAGCAAGAGCGCGGGTTGGGGGCCACGACAATGTGGCGTTTGAGGTCGCCGATGGAGCGTCGCTGCCCCTGGATGATGGCTCGGTTGATAACTTGTTAATGCACACGGTGCTTACCCATGTGGAAGATCCGGCACCTCTTCTGACCGAGGCAAGGCGCGTTCTAACGTCGGGAGGGCGTCTCGTGGTGTGTGACGCTGACTTTTCGAAAGCGTCACTGGGAAACCTGCCAAACGATCCTCTGGACGCCTGCGCCAAGATATTTGTGAACGAGTTTGTCACCGACCCATTTGTTGTCGCCAAGCTGCGCGGACTGGCCTCAAATGCCGGATTCACAGTCGAAGACTTCAGTCTTCAAAGCAGAAGTGTTCTGGACAATGACCAAATGCTCCCCTGGGTCGAAGAGACTGGCAAAGTGCTGATGAAACGCGGTGACATTGGCGAGGATCTGCACAATGGATTGGTCGCCGAGTATCGCCGTCGAGCAAGAGAGCGCACACTTTTTGGCTATCAGGTCTTTGCGACGCTGATTGCCAGGCGGCCATAAACTCTTGGCATTCGAGTCGCGACAGTAAACAGTTGCCAGCCAGAAGCTTTGCTCCATAACGATGGTTTAGAGAGCGCGGCCGAGATCAAGTGGCGCATTGTAGAACGATCAACCCTTTTTGCGCGCCACGACAATAAATTGGGTCATCGAAAAGAAGAAGCGTCCAACTTTTGCAAGGCTATGCTGTTCGTCAAACCATGCTTGGGCAACAGCGGGATCAACATGGTCATTTGCGACAGCGTATTGCTTCATGAGGTGCATCATCATGATTGCGAGGCCATCAGGCTTTAGCTGGTGATCTGTCATTGTGAACGACAAGACACCTTCCACATGGTCGCCACGCGCTTTGATCAGTGCGGGCAGTCTTTCCGGGAGGGAACCACTCACAAAGTGCTGGTTCCAGGATGTCAGCATCTTTTGCATTCTGTCGGGCTCTTCGCTGAACCAAATCAAGCTGCCAAAGTGTAGATCGCTGATGACAAGGCGCCCGCCAGGTTTGATGCACCGCAGCGTGTCAGCCAATGCACCGTCTACGTCTTCGATGTACTCAAAGACCTGCACCGAGACGGCCTTGTCAGCACTCTGATCCTCAATGGGCAAGCTATTTGCGGCACCAGCACGAAACTCCACGTTTGCGTAGTCGCTGCATCGTTCTTTAGCGGCTGCTGTCATGTCAGTGCTTGGGTCGATCCCGATGACACAGCCATCCGAGCCAACTGCGCGAGCCAACTCCGCTGTTAACATCCCGTTGCCACAACCAACATCCAAAATAGTCTCACCGGGAGCCGGGCACAGCGCATCAAATGAAGCCTGTCTTCGCCGCGTCAGTTCAGCTCCCTGATAGGCGATTTCAAGTAATTTCGTTGTCTCCGCGTCAAACTTAAGCAAGTCATTACCCCCCCCAAATTACCAGCTTTCTATTCGCACGACCTTACCAGACATACAGAACTCCTCGAATGACCATTTTGTTGGCAAGGCGACAGACCTTGATGGTTTACAACAAGCGAAACTCGGTGCTTCAGTTCGGAAGGGCTGATCCATATGTCCAGCTTTACTGAAGAGAGTGAAAAGGCGCGTAAGCAGTGTCGTTTAAGGCCAGCAGAAGTTGATTATTTGCAATGCAAGAGGAACCCTTCAATGCGACCCACGCGGGCGACGGTTCTTTTAAGAGTTCACCGACTTCGACGAAGAAAACTCTTGGGACAACTTAACAAGCTGTGTTTTCGGCACCACTAAGCGTTCCGCTAGTTCGACGTCGTCATTCAACAAGGCGCGACAAATTTCGTTCTCCAATTGATTTGCCAAACTAAGTAACGCGCTCGCGGTTTTGACGGAAGTTGAGGTCTCTCTAACGAGCGCAGCGCGGTTCAGGTTATTCGATGAGATCTGCGGCATGGTCTGTCTTCCCCACTGGCTTCATACGCAAGCTTATCCGCATCAATTCGCCGAAACCGTTGACATATCGTTGCTGCATAGTTGAATTTTGTAGATAGCGTTGGAGGTATGCATGCGGCAGTGGGTTTTAGATCGGAGAGACGGCACATTGTCTTCCGGTCAAGATCATTCGACTTTGTCGCCAAAAGCTACCGAAGTATTGGAGTGCCTGATCGCTGCGAACGGGGAGGTCCTGTCGCGGGAAGACATACTTCAGTCCGCATGGCAGGGCTTGCACGTCAACCCCGATCTGGTGCGAGAGTACATTTTTGAAATTCGCAAGGCGTTGGGCGATGACGCGAAAGATCCAGACTACATAGAAACCGTTGGTCGGCGTGGGTTTCGCTTAATTGGGGCGATTTCAATTAACCCTGCGGCAAAAGTCGTCTCAAACTCTAACTCCCTGTGTGGTCAACCCAATCCTCTGCCGCCTGTAAAATTTTGCCACTCCAGGGACGGGACTTCTATTGCTCATACCGTATCCGGCACGGGTTACCCTTTGCTGATTTCCGGCAGTTGGATGACCCATCTGGAGCAAGACTGGCAGAACCCATCCTATGGCGATTACATCCGGCACCTGTCGGCAAAGTTCTCTGTCATTCGATACGATCAGCGCGGAAATGGGCTGTCCCAGTGGTCTGACGTCGACATCAGCTTTGAGGGCATGGTCGATGATATGGAAGTCGTGATCAATGCCTATGGTCATGACAAAGTGGCGATACTTGGTCTGTCACAAGGTGCATCCGTGTCTGTGGCCTACGCTCTGCGGCGGCCTGAACGAATTTCTCATTTATTGCTCAGCGGTGGATACTCGCGCGGGCGCAAGCAACGCGGCAATGTCGCGGAGTTTGAGGAAAGCAAAGCTCTGGTCAAGCTGATCCGCAACAGCTGGGGTAACGAAAACCCTGCTATCCGGCAGATTTTGACGACCATGTTCATGCCCGACGCAACCAAGGAAGAGATGGATTGGTTCAACGAGTTTCAAAAGCTTTGCGGACCAGCTGAGAACATCGCCCAGTTTCGCGCCTTGTTTGACGATATTGATGTGAGCGAACTGTTGGCAAAGGTCTCTGTTCCAACAATGGTCCTTCACAGCGATAGGGACGCTGTTGCGCCGCTCTCGGAGGGGAAACTGCTGGCGTCTGAAATTCCGAACGCATCGTTTGTTCAGTTGAACAGCCCGAACCACCTACTATTTGCGTCCGAACCGGATTTCCCAAGAATGATTGAGAGTATTGAGAGCTTTACTCGAACATAAGGACGCGGGCATGTCGGTCGTGCCGCCTGTTTTGGTCACCGAAATTGGGAGCTACCGATACACTGGGGCTGACTATACCAGCAATCGGCGGTAGAAATGCTGGAAGTCCTGTTTGTTTGCTTGGCAACCAAGCTTGGAACTTTAAGAACTTTGGGAGCCTGAAAACCAAGCAGCCGCCCTTACCGCGCTGGCAAAGTACATCAAGATTGAAATGCCTGGAACGTCTTCAATTCAAGGTATATCGAGGCCATTCTCCCGTCCAAAATCGGTGTAGAAGCTGTCACTGCGGCATCGGTTCAAAGTGGCTTCGTCTGCTTGTCTTGGATCGTTGCCAGGGCTTTGGACACCTGTTCCTTCTATGAAGCGGTTCACGAGATTAAAGACACCGCACACTTGGATAGCATCGAACAACGCGCTCTCTGACCAGCCTGCCGCGTAGACCCCTTTTGCGTCGGCTTCCGTCATTCTTGATGGCGAGACGGTGAGCTTTTCAATGTATGCCAGTAACGGTTTGAGATGGTCCTCGACTGGTGCCGTATCGCGGTCTTCCATCAGTGCCTCGATTGTCTCGACCTCAATGCCGTAGGCTTTGGCGAAAACGATGTGTGCGCCATGGCAATACGCACAAGCATTCAAGCCAGAGACATAGGCTGCAATCAATTCTCGTTCAGCAACCGAGAGGTCGCTCTCGCCCCTCATCACAAGGCTTTCATACGCACACAATGGAGTAAGCTTGTCTGGAAAGGCTTGATAGACACTTCCAAGCGTTGCGTTCTCAGGCAGAGATGGAAATAGGCGTTTCATTCAGTTCTCTTTCAGTCTTGTTTTGGATAACTTCGTCTCACATGAGGAACCAACGGTGTTTACACAACCTTAAAGCAAATCCGGATTCCGCACAGAGATTCTGTTGGAAACCTGCAAACGGCAGGTTTGCCTGACGACACCCCCAACATGTTGGTTGTTTGGTTAAAGGTAATTTCATTTGAGCCGTTCTCGTAAGTCTACAATGTCCGGGTTAGCCCCCAAACCGGAGCTTCAAATCCAAGCGTGGTGACTTCCGTGTTGCGGACTCATCAGACCTTTGCAGGACGACCCTCAATCCATTGCCCAAGCCTATCGACGAGGTGGCTCAAGACACCCAGTATCTTGGTGCGCTCAGCTCGTTTGAACTCTCGTTTCACTGCAATGGCCATGCGCTCATGGTCGGTGACAGGCCGATGCGTTTCGGGAATGTGCTTCAGAAGGTCGATGTTTGTATCGGGCATCATTTTGGATCTCCTCATCAAGTGTTCCCAACGTGCCCTACTCAAGGGCAGCTCGCTTGACGAAATCCCTGCGATATCCTTGCAATTCCCCTTAGATTTCCTTGTGAAAAGAAGGGAAGATATGGGTTAATCTGTAGATCATGGAGTATCGCTTCGACGACTGCGCGCTAGATGATGCGCGACGTACCCTCACACGTTCCGGCGAACCAGTTGCCGTCGAACCGCAGGTTTTTGATCTAATCCTGCTGTTAGCCGATAATGCCGAACGCGTGGTCACGCGCGACGAGATTATTGAGGTAGTTTGGGGCGGCCGGATCGTATCGGAAAGCGCTATCAGTGCGAGGATCGCGGCGGCGCGGAAGGCGGTTGGGGACGACGGCAAGCGCCAGGCCGTCATCCGTACGGTGGCGCGGCGCGGGTTGCAGATGGTGGCGACGGTTCAGGTCAATGGGTCGTCAAATGAGAATGCCGTTAGTTCCCGACAATCCGATGTTCAGCGTATTCGATTCACCCGCAATCCAGACGGACATTCCATCGCCTATGCCAGTTATGGCAGCGGCCCTGCCCTCATTGAGGTCGAAAGCGGGATTTCACATCTCGAATTGAGTTGGGCCATCCCATGTGAGCGCAACTTCTTCGACCCGCTCATCGCGCAAAACAACTTCGTTCGCTACGATCCGGCAGGCCAAGGGCTTTCTTCAAAGGATGGTGTTGATGGCGCTCGCGATTTCATTAAGGCCGGCGAGGATGTGATCGCCGTGGCGGACGCCGCAGGGCTCAAGAAATTCGCACTGATGTCGCGTTCCGGAGCCTGCCTTCGTGCCATCCAGATTGCAGCCCAATATCCAGATCGGGTCACAAAACTCGCAATTGTCGGCGGATATGTGACAGGGCGCACCGCCCGAGCACCTGGACCTGACCCGATGCGGCAGTTGATCGCGTCGGGCTGGGATGCCAATGCCATCGGTTTCGCTGCTGGCCTAATGACAAGTTACTTTCCGGACGGTCCGGCCGAGCATGTGATGGATTATGCACGCTACTTCACCCGGGCATCTGGACAGTCCAGGGCTTTAGCTGAACGCGACCAGATCAACGCTGCGAATGTAGAGGAGCTGTTGCCGTTAGTTTCTTGTCCAACTTTGGTCCTTCATGGTCGAATGGATGCAATTCATCCTCTATCTGAAGCTCAGAAACTCGTAGCTGGAATTCGCGGAGCCGAGTTGGTCGTACTTGAAACCGCTAACCATTTTCCACTACCTGGTGGGCCGGTATGGGAGACCTATATGGAGACACTTCTGGCGTTTCTCGCTGATTGAACCGAATTTGGGCAAGCGATGATCCACAAGGCTTTTTTATTCTGGCGCATTAATTTCACGCTCAAATAAAACTGCTAGAGGCTGAGAAGCGGTTTCATGGTCGTTGTGTATGATTTAGCGGGGCTTGTTTCCATGCCAGGTACCGATATGCCGTAAGAAGAGACGCGGAAGGTTCATTGTGGGTTCAAAGCACTCGTTCGATGCAACTCTCACCAACAACCGCTACGCGGACAAAACGGACGTTTGGATCTTCGCACGCAATGGCAGCAACACCCCTCAAACCGGACATCGATCAGGAACGCGAATTGGCGAGCGCGTCCGGCCTTTGGTTGCATTCTAGTAGAGCTAGCGGCCAGACACTGCCGAAACCAAGGTTGTCTTATAGACCTCCAACCGAGCATTGGCGTTGCTGTCGATCAGCATGATGAGGCCTAGAAAGACGATTGACGTGACAAAGGCCCCCCGCAAGCCGGGGCAGTGCACAAAAACGAATAACATAGCGGCAGCAGCGATCATTAGTGGCATAACCTTGAAAACCGCAGTGCCATATTGCGCCATTGTCCTGTCAACGCGTTCGATCTAGGAAGCAACAAAACCCGCCCCGTCCTCAGCGATGGCAGGCGCGAAGCCTGTTAAGCTTTTCCACGTTCCGTAGAACAGCCCGCCGCCGAGGATCAGCATCAGCACTCCGGCCACGAACATCGGGAGCACGAACGCCTTTGCCATGTCGGTCTCTCCCCTCGACCAGAAAAGAAGGCTGGCCACGAGAAACACCACCCCAAACAGAGCGAAAAAGCCGTTTGACCACAGTTCCGCCTTAGCCCAGTCGGTCGATGCCTTGAGGATATCCATTGTAAAGCTTCCTTGCGCGGCGCTCCTTGCTGAAGCGCTGTATCTTTAGTGCGGAGGTGTGCCTAGTTCAGTCGTTCTGATACCTGCGTTGTGTTGCTCCATTGCCGGGGCGACTGGCCGTACATCCGCCTAAACTCGCGACTGAATTGAGAGGAGCTTTGATAGCCGACGTCCCACGCCGCCTCCGATACGGTCTTTCCTTCGGCAATCTTCATCGCGGCGTTGTTCAGCCGCATCGATTTCACGAACTGGATCGGGGACAGTGTCGTGGCTTCCTTGAACCGCCGATGGAATACCGCGCGACTCATACCGACGTGTTCAGCCATATCGTCGATGGTGACCTGCTCGTTAAGGTGGGTTGAGAGGTACTCGATGGTGCGCGCAATTTCGTTGCCGACGCCAAAAGCTCGTCTTGCAGCGGCCCCGGCCTCGCCCGTGAGCACCGAGTAACTTAACTCGCGTAGTCGCCCCTGTCCGAGCACTTCCAGATCAACCGGATGATCGAGCAGCTCAAGAAGACGCAGCAATGCTTGCGTGAAACCATCATCCCAAGCCGCCAATGCCAAAGCCGATTGCGCGCCAGCCCGCGCTTGTCTGATGACACCAGCCGCGGTCTCAATTTCCAATGTGAGCTCGCGCATCATTCGTGGATTCAAGGTGATCACGACGCCGAGCAGTGGGTCCGCTTTAGACGCCCGTGGAGTACCTGCCTCTACCGGCAAGGTCATTGGGCAGAGCAGGTATTTGTCGCTGTCATACATGTGGTGCTCACCGTCCAGAACAGCTTCCTTGGTGCCACTGAGAATAGCCACCACCGTGGGCTCGTAGACAGCTGGGACGCAAGGTACGGCATCGGTCACCCGGAAAAGCTGGACGCCTTTCAACGCGGTGTCGACAAGGCCTGCCTCTGGCAGATGGCGCTCGATAAGGTCTTTGATCTGTTCTTTGCTCATGCACTCTAGCTGGCAGAGGGCTTTCATCTTTGCAATGGGGTTGAGACGATTGGGCAAGTAATCGAGAGAATACCGCCTGTTTCTGGGCCCGGCCAAGTTCTATTTGTGCCTTCAAGCAATAACACCTCAAACCGCCAGTTTGGGCTGGCAGGAGACACAAATGGTAGATACGACATTCGGACCCAAAGGCTGGACACCCGAGCGCCTCGGCGACCAGACAGGCAAGACCTACATCATTACTGGCGCCAACGCTGGCGCAGGCTTTCAAGCAGCGCGCATTCTTCTCAAGAAGAACGCTAAGGTGGTGATGCTGAACCGCTCAGCCGAGAAATCCGAGGCGGCCATCACGGGCTTGAAACAGGAATTCGGCGCGAAAGCCGACGTGAGCTTCATACGCATGGACCTGTCAATCCTGGACAGTGTGCGCGAGGCGGCAGAAGAAGTCTTGAAGACCGTGCCCCGCATCGACGCACTGATCAATAACGCGGCTATCGCGCAGGTGCCGACCCGCAAGCTGACCGTCGACGGGTTCGAAAGCCAGCTTGGCACCAATCACTACGGGCACTTTCTGCTCAATGGTCTGCTTTTTGATCGCATCGCCGAAAGCAAAGGCCGGATCGTGGTCGTCGCCAGCCTCGGCTACAACATGGGTCTCAAGACCATCAAGTTTGGCGACATGAACTGGGATGAGGGCTACGGCGCAAACATTGCATATTCGCAGAGCAAACTGGCGCAGATGATGTTTGCCTACGAATTTCAAGACCGACTGGCTGCTGCGGGGTGCGCGGATATCGAGGTTTTCGTCTGTCATCCGGGCTCGTCAGCCACATCGCTGATCACCACCAGCGGTAGCCGTACAATGCGTTTCATCTGGTGGCTGATGACCAAGACACCAATGGTCCAGACTGCGGAACAAGGCTCATATCCTGAGGTCATGTGCGCGACCGAAGAGGCGCTGACCGAACAACGCGCCCTCTATGGTCCGACGGGCCGTCTGGAAGCAGTGGGCCCGGTCGGCAAAGGGACACTGAATACCCACGCCCATGACAAGGCTGTAATGTCGCGTCTTTGGGAAGTGTCCGAAAATGCCGTTGGGTTCGAGTGGAAACTCTGACCAGTTGATAGAAGCCAGCTGATAACGCAACGTCCGGAGAGCGGACCTTGGTGCGCTGTTCAGCATCCGGGAGGTTTGGGCTCGCCCCGGTCATTCGGCCAAATTCAGTGAACGACTGCTATGCGGACTTTTGCGGACATCCGCATTTTTACTCCAAAGGACCGCAGTCAGCCCGAAGCAGACATTCACAGTTAAGCTTTTCAGTTTTGCGCCAAACCATTCACTAGGAAATGCGGGACGTTCAGGAGATCATGTTGTCTTTTCCAAGCAACGTAATTTGCGTTACCAATAGACATGAATGGAGACCGCAGACTTTCCGCAGTACTCTCGGCCGATGTAGTAAACTACTCAGGCCAGATTAAGGCAGATGAAAATAGGACTCTCAGCGAACTTCGTGTTCTACGTCGAGAGTTATTTGATCCTTTGGTTAGCGATCATCGCGGTAATGTCGTTAAGAGGATGGGCGATGGATGGATAGTCGAGTTCAACTCGGTATCTGATGCAGTACGATGCGCCCTTGATCTTCAAAGCCAGGTGTCAACTCGGTCCTCACTGAAACTACGAGTGGGCGTGCATCTTGGAGATGTCGTATTCGACGAAGATGACATTTTCGGCGATGGCATCAATCTATCCGCACGTCTACAAGAGGCTTCCAACGAAGGGGCTGTGTTAATTTCAGATGTCGTCCATCGCAGCCTTGACGAGCGCCTCGCTGAGCAATTTTATCGCGCAGGAGAGCGACAGTTCAAGAACGCGCCGTCACCAATGGAAGTTTTCCAATGGTCGCCGCCAGGTTCTGCCCCACCGCGAGTAACTCCGGCTAGCCATACAAAGTCTCTGCTAATCGGTGTCCTACCTTTTGATAATCTTTCTTCTGACCCCGATCAGGAGTTTTTTGCTGATGGCATTACCGAAGAGATCATCACCACTTTATCAAAACTCCCGAATTTAATGGTCGTCGCGCGTAATTCTACATTCGTCTACAAAGGTCGCTCCGTTGACGTGAAACAGGTCGGCCTGGAGCAGGGTGTCGATCTTGTTCTTGAGGGAAGTGTCCGTCAAAGCGGGAACCGGGTGAGGATCACAGCACAGCTAATCGATGCAAAGTCCGGTATGCACATTTGGGCTGACCGCTATGATCGCCTCATTGAAGATGTATTCGAAGTTCAGGATGAACTCGCACTTAGGATTGCAACCGAGCTACAAGTCGAACTGTTGGCGGGAGAAATGGCTCGTTTCAGAGGATCCGGCACGAAAAACCTCAGCGCGTGGACCGCTCAACTAAAGGCCGTGGAGGCTTCGCGCAGAATTACTAGGGAAGCTCAGGCCAACGCTCGCCGATTTGCACAACAGGCAATTGCACTCGACCCGGGTTACTCGGCTCCGTATTGTACTTTGGGATTCATTTGCACTGTCGAAGCACGACATGGATTTGTTGCTGACCGGCGTGCCGCGCTAGCGGAGGCTCGTGACTGCGCACAGAGGGCTCTGGAAATAGACAGCTACAACCCAGAGGCTCACGCCATTGCGGGTTTTGCGGATGCAATCGATGGCAAGCTGGTTTCGGCTATCGAGAAGTTCAACAAGGCACTAGCGCTAAATCCAAACCACGCTGACGTGGCTGCCAGACTGTCAATCACCCTAGCTTTCAATGGCCAGGCTAATGAAGCGATCCAAGTCGCACAGCAAGCCATCACCCTGAACCCTCACTATCCAGGTTGGTATGCAGGCGTTCTGGGTTTAGCCCTTCGACTTGACGGTCAATACGAGGAAGCTACGAAAGCATTCATCGAATATGGTCAAAGGGTTGAAGGCTTTGGGCACCTCGACCTCGTAATCATCTATGTAGAGACGGAGAACCTTGAGGCCGCTCGCGATGAAGCACGGAATGTGATTAGATACCGCCCTCGGTTTTCCATATCGGATTGGGCGAAAACCCAACTTTTCTCTGACAGAGAGAGGCTGGAAAAAGACTGTGCATCCTTACGTTTGGCCGGTTTACCTGAATGAGCACAACGTTTCGTGGCGACAGCTTAGGATGTGGTGGAAATCGACTTCAGGTGTGTTCGACTTGGGCCCACGAGGGCCTTTCGCGTCTTCTTCACTCTAGCGGCGGGTCGTAACGTGAGGTGAACATTGATTTATTTGGTCAGTCGCCAAACACCGCGTTCAACCTTGTCCAGGCGTCTTCGGGCCAAACCTCTTTGAATTTGTAGAAGTTCTCAAAGCTCAGGATATCAGGGTTAAGTGGAACCCAAGACTGTTTGCTAGAAGTGAATATCTGAGCGTCCGGTGGACAAAGGTCAGGGTTATCCAGTGTGCCAACACGAATGTACCTAAGTTTACCCAGCCTTACTAAGTATTCGCTGAATACAGCCGTACCACATATCGCGCATCTTGTGATTTTCTGGCCCTTACCACTCGGAGTTGCCAACGTGTGGCTAGTAGTCTTTCCACTCCATGTAACGCGCTCCGTTTCAATGATGGCATTTAGTACGTAGGCGGACCCAGTTTGCTTCTGACACTCCTTGCAATGACAACAATGAACAAACATTGGTGGTGAAGACATTTGATAGGTCAATTGTCCGCACCCGCAAGAACCGGTGAATTCGGTTGCTTTTTCCGAAACCATGGATCAATCCACCAGCTCGTAGTGTTTGATCAATCTGCTCTCGACCAACTCAGCTTCAGCAGGGTCGATATGGGGAGAATTATAGTCCTCGCCAACGAACGCTTTGAGTGACGCCAAGTCTTTCCAGACCATTACAAAACTAAAATCTCTTCGGTTGTCACTGTGTGGTGCACCAGGCAAAACCTGAACGATCCATTCGATTCCTTTCATCATTGGAATCGCGGTTTTGTAGAAGAATTCTGCAAATTCTTCTTCCTTGCCGTCTCTGACTCGCACCTGAAATATACGCATAATCATGCAGTGTCCTCCCAAGAAAAATAGGCGCCTGCAAAATTGCCTCTCATCAGATCATATCATCACATCGAATATTTGTCCTGACTGGGCTCAAACCAGACATTTGCGTTTTGACTGCTTACTGCACAATAACAAAAGACAAACTGAACCAACGCATTTTTCTGCTGGTCAGAGAATATGGAACAAGGCCCCAACATCGGCCCGGACGGGCCAAACTTCATTGCGCGAAGCGTCGCCGGGATCGCCCTTTCGGTGCGAGTCAAATTGCTTGTCGCGTTTTTAGGTATTACCTGCCTGCTTGTCGGATTGACGCTTTTTGGACTGTATTCTCTGCATCACGCTAATGTCAGGACCGAAGCCATGATTCGCGATCAGGAGCGCATCGCGTTTCTGACCGACACCTACGCAACCATTTCCAACTTGCAAGCTTACCGGTGCTGTCAGACAAATTCGAACAAGTCTCAGCTAGGCCAGTATAGCTGCCATTTATGCCGCACCAAGTTCGCGCCACTCAGCGAGAGCGGCGGTGCGTGCCAGCTTGAAGGTATCTCTGCTGGTTAGCGATCTTTCCTGGTTGAAGTGGTTGTAGATGGAGAAATGGATGGAGGCGAATTTCTGTAAACTTCGCATGCGCCTGAAACGTTGCATGGCGCGTTCGCGTCGTCGGAAAGGAAGGTGTGAATTCTCGACGCGGTTGTTGAGCCACCTGCCCGTCTGCTGTTTTTCGGTTGCACCAAGCTCTCTGAGAGCGGCCCTGTATGACGCGAAGCGATCCGTTACAACTCTATCCGCTGTACCGTGTCGTTTCATCAATTTCTTGAGGAATTTCAATGCTGCCTGCTTGTTTCGACGTTTGGTGACAACGGCTTCCAGCACCTCGCCTTCGTGATCAACAGCCCGCCAAAGATAATGCCGCTTGCCATTCACCTTCACGAAAACCTCGTCCACGTGCCACTTCCATTTGGAGAACGCGCGCAGCTGCTGAACTCGCCTCCGTCTGATCTCAGCAGCAAACATCGGACCGAACCTGTTCCACCAATATCGGACGGCTTCGTGGCTCACTTCAATTCCCCGTTCATTCAATAGATCTTCCACGTTTCGAAGCGACAATGGGAACCGAACGTACAGCATTACAGCCAAACGAATGACGTCTGGACTGGTCTTGAAGTACTTGAATGGTGACTGTTTAATCATGCACGAAGGCTACGAGAGCACCCTACCCGCCTCAACCCAAGCTCTTCTGACAAAACCGTATTGATTTCGCCTCGACCAGACACAGTCCAAGGTCTTCCTCGGACGCATCAACCGACCGGCGTTCCAGGGTGCAAATCTCGTGTGATCGCTTCTCGCCCCAACCAAACTCAGTCTCTAAACTGATCTTGAATTTCATCGCTATGCTTCCTGCAAAAACAACGAGACATTAGATCAGAATCTGCAGGTATCCCCACATTCTTTCCACTCCCGCCGCGGACCGGGCCGGGATCTGTTGCGAAGTTTTGACTGGCGACAGCGATAGTGTTGTACCGGCGGGCTAAGCGGCCAGCTCTGCAAACTGCCGAAACGGACAGACTCCGGGCGTGATTTGACCTTTGCGGATCATGTGTGCCACTTCGATTCCGTCGAGGGTTGCCGCCGCTGAAGCGAACGCCTTGAACCCTAGCATTGGCCGGATGCGTCTTTTGATGAAACGATGGTCCTGTTCCACGATGTTGTTCAAGTATTTCCGTCTCACCATCTCAATCGGGATCGGGCAGCCAAAGCCTTTCAGCATTTTGTTGATCGCCTTGATACCAGCTGTGTTGGCGCCACTTTTGTCGATGACAATCTTGCGTGGAAGGCCGTTGACCTCCAGCATTCGAGCAAAGAATTTAGTGGCGGCAGGCTTGTTCCGACGGTGTGAAAGCATGAAATCGAGAGTTTTGCCGTGTTTGTCGACCGCTCGGTAGAGGTAAGCCCATGATCCCTTTACTTTAATATACGTTTCGTCCATTCGCCAGGAGCGGTCGCATGGGCCTTTGCGGCGGCGTGCTGTTTCAGCGATTGCGCAAGAGTACCGTGTCACCCAGCGGTTCAGCGTGGTGTGATCGACCGAAACACCGCGCTCTGCCATGATCTCTTCCAGATCGCGGTAGGAAACGCCGTATCGAACGTAGAAGAATACTGCGAATAAGATCACATCTTTCGGATACTGTGCACCTTTGAAGGAAATCATGAGCTGGCTTTCGACTTGATACGACCGACGAGTCATTCACTCGTTAATTCCGAAAGCGTCAATGGCCGAAAGTTTGCAACGGAACCCGCTGACGGTTCCCATCAGGTTGACGTTGATCACCCTCGCGAAAGCTTCCATATCAACTGGACCGTCCCGTCCGACAAGTCGCATACCGCCGGGGATGCCCGCACAGTTGACAACTATGCGAATTGGTCCGCTCCGGTCTTCGGCCAGATCCAAAGCGGCCTCGACCGCAGAACTGTTGATAACATCACAACCTATGCCAAGCGCGCCGATTTCCGCTGCCGCGTTTTTTACCCGAACTTCATCGAGGTCCAGCAAGGTAACTCGTGCTCCGGCTTTGCTGAGCGCCTGTGCAGTAGCAAGCCCCAGTCCTGATCCTGCCCCGGTCACGATCGCAGATAGTCCTTCAATATCCATGCGTGATAATCTCCGT
This sequence comes from Ruegeria sp. YTSA064, assembly GCF_059610325.1. NCBI lineage: Bacteria > Pseudomonadati > Pseudomonadota > Alphaproteobacteria > Rhodobacterales > Roseobacteraceae > Ruegeria > Ruegeria sp. YTSA064. Next base: position 31,055 of record NZ_JBXWNK010000019.1, on the reverse strand, counting down.
TTGTTCAAAACTTCTTAACCCAGAACCAGAAGTTAAACATCGAAGTTCTATTTACCCTTTGGCCAACCAAAAATCATTTTGCCTCCGCGTGCAGTGCAATATGTCGGGACGGACGGGTCACAAACCTGCGCTGTTGTTTGGAACAATTGCTCCGCGATAAGCGACTTCAGGCGGGTTGAGTCACACCCGCGACATGCCTTGTTGACAACTTCGGCAGGATATCCCGACAGACGTAAATGCCGCGCTGAGAAGAAGTTCAGTTTAGGTGATCGAAACTGGATGATCGAAGAGTGGGTCGGATCACTCTAAAAGATTCGGCCCAGGTCAAGGACTGCAAAGCGGCCAATCCGTGCCTTCCCCGCTGACACCTAGCTCGGCAACTGCAAACCCGTCAAATGACAGAAAGGCAGACGTCTCGAAGCGTTGTGGCCAGCTCTCCCATATAGGTGTCATCGTAACCCGAGTCATTCTCCAGCACACTTAAGAATGCACAGCTGGTGCCGGTGACCATATCCACCATGAGGAACTGCCCTCCATAGCCAGCATGACCGATTAATCGACCGTCGGTCATGGTCTGGTTTGAGTACTTGAGCCAATTCTTGGGTGGTGTCATCGCTGGCGCGCGGCGGATCAGAGTTTTTTGCAGGAAACCGGTGTTGGCCATAGGTCGACCGTGCAGGTCGCGGCCTTCCCGCGCCAGTAGCAACCCGAACCGCGCGAGGTCGCGCACGCTTAGGCAACCGCCACCGGAAAACGCTGGGTGCCCGTCCTTGCTGAGGCTGATGTGAAACGCGCCCTCGTATCCTGCGGCATCAGCAATCTCTTCGATTTGCTCAGCCATTGGAATGGGCGAAACCTTGGCCGCTATCAGGGTCAGGACATCCGTGTTCGCGGATTTATAATCGGCTTGTCGCACCCCCGAGTTTGCCCTGAAACCAGTAATCGAGGCCGCAAATTCCGCAAGCGTGATTTCCTTTTCACCCACGCCGGGCAAGCGCCAACCCAAGGCGACCTCTTCAGTATAGCAGTCGGCATCGGGGTCAGCATAATCCTCGGTGAAGTCGTTATCGACGTTCATATCGAGCAGAGATTGAATGCTGGCCTCGGCATACCCGCTGCCGATACCCGGCAGATAGTCGCGGACCTGCGCGTCCAATGACAACAGCCCCTGTGCAAGCAGACGACCTATGATTAAGTGGATGTGTAGCTTTGTCACTGACTGGATGGAATGCGGCGCTGAGGTCGAAAAATCATCTGCGGCTTTTTCCAGAATGATCTGGTCATTCTTTAAACAGCAGAACGCAGAGAAAGCCGGATGGGCAAGCATTTGTGCCAGTTCAGGCACTCGGGCGCACAGATTCTGCTCGGCGGCTTCCAGCTGCAAAACCTCTCTGGAACGCACCATGAGACATCGGCGGAACAGCCGATATGCATTGTGGAACCCATGCCGGCGAAATTCCGGCTGGTTCCACCGCTGCTTGTTGTCGTCTCCAACAGCCAGATCGGGATTGGGTATGATCCTATTCCTGCTCATGACCGGGGCACCTGGATCAGGGCATCAACGGCGACGATGTGATCTGGGTAGACAAACATAGGGTTGATCTCGATTTCTGCGACCTCGCCGCGCGCCTTTAGGAATTCAGTGCACAACCGGTGTAGCGCATCCGCAATTCGTGGAATGTCCGCCTGTCGACTGCCCCGGTACCCCTCTAACAAGCGAGCTACACGGAGCGAACACAATGCGCGCTCGATCTCGTCTTTTGAGGCAGGCAACAACACAGTGCGCGCATCTCGGACCAATTCGGTCAAAACACCGCCGCTACCGATGACCAAACTGGGACCAAATTGCGGATCAGCACGCAGCGTGACGATCAGCTCTGCAAGCGGCTTGGGCGACATGGCTTCGATCAGGAAGCGATCCGTCACCGCCGCGCGGTCATACGCCGCAACCGATGCCGTCATTGCCTTGATCGCCGAAGACAGCCCCTCTGCATCCTTGATCCCCAAAGCGACCGCGCCCGCTTCGGTCTTGTGAGGCAAGCTTGGTGACATCATTTTCAGTGCGACCGGATAGCCGATATCCTGCGCAACGCCAGCTGCCTCGGCCGCATTGCAGACATGTCCGTTTGGCACAGCAACAGCCATTTGCCTGAGCCAGGATTTACCTTTGTCTTCGGTCAATACCATTGGGTTCTGTATAGTTGCACCGGGTCGCAAGGCAGCAGGCCGGTCAATCCTTGTCCGCGCCCTTGCTTCGGACCACCAAATAGCATCACGCATGGCATTCAACGTCTCGTGAATACCCTGCATAGGCGCAACCCCCAGTTCAATGAGATGTCTGCGGGTCCCACGATCAAGATTTTCAGGTAGGGTCGCGCAGATCGCTGCCGGGACGGAGTGTTCCTGAGCGGCCTGCGCAAAAGCTGCAGCATCGTTCTGGTAGTAGATCTTGGACGCGTCCAACCCTTCTGCCGGGTAGTCCTGCACCAGAACAGCCAGATCCGCGTTGAGGGCCGATAGCGCCGTGGCAAAAACCGGGTAAGTCTTATCGCCCTGTCCCCAGATCGGGGTCGTATAATCCAGCGGGTTGGAAACCGTCGCGATCTCAGGCAGCAAACTGGTCAGGCTTTCCTGCCCTGCAGAGCCCACTTTGGGAAAGCACACACCAATCCTTTCCGAGTGATCTGCGAGCATCGTCGCCCCGCCCCCAGAACAGGTAAAGCCAGCGACACGCCTGCCTTGCGGCGCGCCTGCTACGCAGAGGTACTTCAGCGTTTCCAGAAACTGCGAAGGGCTGGTGACGTCGATCACCCCGGTGCGATCAAACAGTGCCTGATAAAGCTCGCTCGAACCGGACAGAGAGCCGGTGTGACTGACCGTCAGAGTCGCCCCAATGGCGGAATTGCCGGTCTTCAGTGCGACAACCGGAACCCCCCGATCCAGGGCTTTCAGCGCGGCGCGTTCAAAAGCAGCAATGTCACGCAACCCTTCGATGTGCAATCCAATGGCGCGCACAGCCGGGTCTTCAGCAAAGGCATCCAGGAATTCCTCAATCCCCAAGACCGCCTGATTGCCTGCAGAAACCATGTAGGCCATTGGCAATGAACGCGCGCTCATGGTGATGTCGGATGAGAACATACCGGACTGGGTAATGATCGCCGCACCGTATCCCGGCGACCAGCCGCCATGTTCAAATGACCAAAGAGCGGCATTGTCGATATAGTTGATCATGCCATAGCAGTTTGGGCCGATCAGAGCCATATCTCCGGCGACTTCGATCAGATCTCGTTCCGATTGTATGTCGCCAGTTTCCTTGAAGCCCGCGGAAAAACAAACGACGCCACCTGCACCCATCTGCTCCAATTCTCTCAGGGCATCAGTCACCCCGGCCGCAGGGATAGCGAGATAGACGGCATCAGGTGGCTCCGGCAGGTCCGAGATGCTGGGAACACAGCCCACGCCATCCAGATCGGCGCGTTTGGGATTAACGGCCCACATTTGCCCTTGAAATCCACGCCGGCGGGCTTCGCGCACGGCAATGGTCGCATCACGTCCACCAATAAACGCGATGTGGCGCGGCTTTAAGAGACGCTCAAGATTTTCGCGCCGCGCCGGCGTCATGCGCCAAGTGGCCTCAGGATGGACCTGGTGATGATGTGGCGTTGGATTTCGCTGGTGCCGTCCCATATCCGCTCCAATCGGCTATCGCGCCAGAACCGTTGGATCGGCATTTCCTCCATCAATCCCATGCCACCAAAAATCTGAACGGCATCATCGGCGATCTTGTTTAGCATCTCTGAGCAATAAACCTTGACCATTGCTGCATCTGCATCACCCATGACACCCGCTTCGGCACGTGCAACGGCGTCTTGCACCATCAAATCGGCCGCGCGCAACGTCATCGCACCGTCCGCCAAACGGAAGCCGGTGGCCTGAAACGTACCGATCGGTTTACCGAATTGCTTGCGCGTTGCGGCCCACTCGGTCGCCAGGTCAAGGATGCGTTCGGCCTTACCGCAGCAGGTCGCGCCGACCCAGATACGCCCCATGCCGAGCCACTTTCCCGACAGCTCAAGCCCGTGACCCTCTTCGCCCAGGATCTGGTCCGGACCAAGACGCACATTTTCGAAACTCAATTCAAAAGTCTTATAACCGCGATAGCTCACGCAATGCGTCCCTTCGCGGCAGTCGAACCCCGGAAGGCCCACATCGACCAGAAAAGCCGTCACCCGTTTGCGTGGGCCGCGTGGTGTTTCATCTGTACCAGTTGCAGCAAATACAATCGCGAAATCCGGCATGCAGGGACCGGAGATAAAGTGCTTGGATCCATTCAGGATCCAGTCATCCCCGTCGCGTATCGCATTGGTCTTCATCCCCATTACATCCGAACCTGCGTCAGGCTCTGTCAAGGCAAAGAGCTCACGCTTTTCACCGCGCACGGCAGGAAGCAAATATCGCTCACGCTGGTCTCCTTCGCAGGCCATCAGCAATTCCGTCGGGCGCGCCGCCCAGCTTTGCAGCGCATGGCTTGTACGGCCGTATTCCCTCTCGATCAGGGACATGGGCCCATATCCCAGCCCTCCGCCACCGACCTCTTCGGGCAGGTTGCAGGCGAAGAGGCCCAATTCATGCGACCTCGCCTCAATCTGGCGGCCGATCTCCTCGGGCACATAGCCTAAGCGGTCCACCTCTTCTTCATGCGGATACATCTCTGTTTCGACAAATCGGCGAACAGTGCTAACCAGAAGCTCTGTTTCGTGACTGGTTTCCAGATTCATGGCAACCTCATTCATTCTGCCTGAGCCCGCGCGTTTCGCCGCGACAGAACGGCAGAAACGGCAAAGGCAATCAGGGTGATGGCAATCAGGATCACGGCAGCGGCAGCCACTGTCGGATCGGTGTTTTCACGGATGCCGTTCCACATGCGGCGCGGCAGCGTGTAGACGCTGTATTTCGAGATGAACAAGGTCACCACGATTTCATCCCAGCTGAGGATAAAGGCAAAGAGCGCCCCGGCAAAAACCCCCGGCCTGATCGAAGGCAGGATCACCCGGCGCATGGTGGTCCAGTTGGAGGCCCCGAGATTCTTGGAGGCTTGTTCAAGCTTGGGATCAAACGTTGCCAAAGACGCGCTGACCGTGATCAGCACCATTGGGGCTGCCAGGATTGTATGCGCAAGGATCAAACCGGCGTAGCTGTCCAATAGACCCAGAGGGATCCACAACCGATAGAACGCCATGGCGGAAATAATCTGCGGTATGATCAAAGGCAGCAGCAGAAAGGCGCGAACCAATTCGCTGTACCGCGATGACACCCGCCATAGACCGATCGCACAAAGCGTGCCTAAAAGCGTCGCTAATGCGGAGCAGGACAGGGCAATCACGCCACTTTGGAAAAAACTCGACAGCCATTCCTCACTGGTGAACAGCTTTTGGAAATGACGCAAAGAATACTCGCGCTGCGGCATGGACAAAAAGCGTTTCGGCGTCAGTGAGACAGGGATGGCAATCAGGGCCGGGGTCACCAGAAACAACAGCAGCACCCAGGCCCCCACGCGGTTGAAAAATGAGAACAGGCCCGGCTTCATCGCGCTGCCCCCCCGAACACCGTGCTCAGCTTCATGAACCGCGACATGATCCAAAGCATCGCCAGAACGCCAAACAGCATGATGGCCGCCAGCATCGCCGCCGTGCCCCACTTCAAGGTTACCAGTAACTGAACCGAGATGTATTCCGCCACCATCAGCACCTTGCCGCCGCCCAATACGGCCGGTGTGACATAAAACCCGAGGCTGAGGATGAAGACCAACAGGGTCGAAGCCACAAGCCCCGGCATGGTCATCGGCAGGTAGACCCGCCAGAAGGTCTGGCTTCCGCTGGCCCCCAGGTTGCGCGAGGCGTCCATCACCCTCTGATCAATGGATTGCATTGAGACCAGCAATGGCAACACCGCATAGGGGATCATGTAGTGCACCATTCCAATCAGAACGCCCAACTCGTTGCGCATGAAGGCGATGGGTTCAGCAACCAGGCCGATGTCTTCCAATGTGACATTGACCAGCCCCTTGCGTCCCAGCAACATGAGCCAGGCGAAAGTGCGTACGAGAATGGAGATCCAGAACGACACCAATAGCAGGGTCAGCATGTAAGTCTTCTGGCGTTGATGGCAGTGTACCATCGCATAGGCGATGGAGTAGCCGAAAATGACGCTGAAGACCGTCGTGATGATGCAGATGCGTACCGTGGTCCAGACAATGCGGATCAGGGCGTCACCTTCCGTCAGCTTGGCATAGTTGCCGAACCCGGGCTCGGGGTCTGTCACGCTTAGCCAAAGGATATTCAGGATCGGCCCCAGATAGAGCGCGACCACCATCAGCAGCAAAGGCGCGATAATCAGCCATCCTGGGTGGATATGACGGTTTAAGGCTTGCATTCAGAGCTTTCGGAAAGGGTTTGGCAACCCGACCCTTAGGATCGGGTGACCATAAGCTAAAGCGATCAGCTGATCGCTTCGAGGAAGGCATTCACCGCGTCGCCGCCGTTGTTGCCCCACCATTCCGGATCGTTGTAGACGATCTTGTCGATGTTCATGGCCGAGGTTATCGCATAAGGCTGTTGGTCCTCGGGAATCTGGTCAAAGGCCTCGGGATTTGACGGGGTCATGCCAAGGCAATCCAATAGCGCCAACTGCGCTGGTATGTCCTGCGCCGTGGCGATGAAATCCATGACTGCGGCACCAGCCGGGTTGCCCTTGGGCACAATATAGGCCCCCGGCATCGCCATCGCCTGATTGTTCACCAACTTGTACTGGCCATCAGTGTCGTTTTCGATGTTGCGACCTCGGTTCTGCCAGATGATCGCCATCGAGACCTCGTTGTTGACCACCATCGAGTGAACTTCCGATCCCGAGCCCCAGTAAAGGCTGTCATCTTTGATCGACTGGATTTTGTTCAAAGCGCGGTCCATATCAAGCGGGTAGAGATCGCTGCCAGCGACGCCATCGGCCATCAATGCGGCCTCGAGCGACCCATTTGCCCATTTGTAAAGCGCACGGGTCCCGGGGAATTTCTCGGTATCAAAGAAATCGGCCCAGTTTTGCGGTGGATTATCGCCATAGGCTTCAGTGTCATACACAAAGGCATACCCGTAGAGGATGATCGACACCCCATATTCCAGCGCATAGCCGGGCAGCGTTTTATCCTTGGACACCACGGAATAGTCAATCGGCTCCAGATGCCCGGTTGGTCCAAGTGACACGGCGTTGAATAAGTCCGCATCCGCCACATCGGCAGTCACATTGCCACTGTCGACCATTTCCTTGATCTTGCCTTCCAGCGGACCAGAGGTATCAAACTTCAAACCTTTGCCGGTTTTAGCGGTAAAGGCCTCACCGATGGCCGAGCCATGGCATTCTTCGGATTGGCCGCCCCAGTTCCACATCACGACATGGTCTGCCGCCGCTTCGGCGTCGCCCGCCAGTACCGCATTCATTGCAACACCCGAGGCACCGCAAAGCGCAAGAAACGTGCGCCGGTCCATACGGCCAGCCCTAAACGCCTGGGCACTTTCGGCAAGCATTTCCTTTTTGAATTGTTTATCGTGCATTTTCTTCCTCCCATTTGATCCGAGATTTGACCCGGCTTTCGGTCATGACGCCTCTGGGCGTTCTGTGTTGGGGTGCCTAGCCCGTTTGTAGCTCCACTGCTGCTGAGTCCTTCCAAAGCAAATCCACCCGCACCCCCTCTGTCAGATCAGAGGCGTTGCGCCAGACGTCGATATCTACCTCAATCTCGGCCCCTTCGTCGGTGTCCACGATGATCCGCTGCATCGAGCCGAAATAGGTGATGCTGCGAATGGCGCCCCTCATCCGGGCCTCGGTGTTTTCGTTGCCAGGCATCAGATCAATTTTTTCCGGGCGCAGGGCAAAGACCTTTCCGTTTTGATGAATAAAGTTCGATTTCCCGAGGAAACTGGCGGTGAACTGATTGATCGGGCGCTCGTACAGCTCTTTTGGCGTTCCGACCTGCTCGATCGCGCCGTCGCGCATGATCACGATGCGGTCAGACATCGACAGTGCCTCTTCCTGATCATGGGTGACATAGATGAAGGTGGTGCCAACGCGGCGATGAATGTCCTTGAGCTGCTCCTGCACTTCGACACGCAGCTTTTTGTCCAGCGCTCCCAGCGGTTCGTCCAGCAACAGCACAGGCGGCGCAAAACACAAGGCACGTGCAAGGGCCACACGTTGTTGCTGACCACCAGACAACTGCCCCGGTTTGCGATCTGCAAACTCCTGAAGCTGAACCAGCTCCAGCATCTCGTCGACACGGTTCCGAATTTCGTCGGCGGGGCGTTTACGCACGCTTAGCGCATAACCTACGTTGTCGCGAACAGTCATATGGGGGAACAAAGCATATCCTTGAAACACCATGCCGAAGTTGCGCTTTTCGGCGGGCACATTCGAGATGGACGCACCGTCCAGCGCAATCTCTCCTTTCGATATGTCGAGAAACCCGGCGATCATCATCAACAAGGTGGTTTTGCCCGATCCCGACGGGCCTAACAGCGTCAGGAACTCTCCATTTCGGATATCCAGGCAGATGTCGTTGACAGCACGGAACTGACCAAAAAACTTGGAGACATTGCGAATTTGCAAGCTACCGGTTTGGGTTGGATCAGCCATCCGCCCCCCTCAGGTTCAGCTTGTTGCGCGACTCTTGCGGTGTCAGGATCCGCCCACCCATCCGTTCGATAATCTCTCGGGCGCGGGTGACAAGCTGGCCGTTTGTCGCCAGAACCCCGCGATCAAGGTAGATGTTGTCCTCAAGACCGACACGCACATTCCCGCCAAGCGCGACAGCTGCGGCTGCCATCGGCATCTGCCCCCGCCCAATCCCAAAACTGGCCCAGCTGGCGCCTACGGGCAGTTGCGCCTTCATGGCCGCCATGGTTTCCACCGTTTGATCGGCCCCCCATGGAATTCCAAGGCACAACTGGAACATCGGCGGAGCATCAATCAGCCCCTCCTCCACCATCGCCTTGGCAAATCGGATATGGCCGAGATCAAAGACCTCAAGCTCGGGCTTCACACCCCATTCCTGAACCAGTGCCGCCATCCGACGCAGTGTCGGTGGCGTGGAAATATAGATCATGTCCGTGTCGGAAAAATTCAGCGTGCCACAATCGAGAGAGCAGATTTCAGGCAGGCATTCCTTGATATGGGCCAGCCGTTCTTCTGGTCCGATCATGTCGGTGCCCGGACCGGGCATGGCGGGATTGGACGGGTCTGAAATCCAATCGCCCCCCATACCTGCCGTAACATTGATGACCACATCCGTATCGCTTTCGCGTATTCGATCCACGATTTCCTTGAAGAGCGCCGGATCGCGCGAGCCCTGCCCCGTTTCAGGATCACGCGCATGCACATGCGCGGCAGAGGCCCCTGCCCTGGCGGCTTCGATTGCCGCATCAGCAATTTCTTTCGGGGTCACCGGCACGTGAGAGCTCTTGCCGGTCGTATCTCCCGCACCGGTAACTGCGCAGGTCAGCACAACTTCGTAGGTCATATCCGAGCCCCCCTTTTTACCTAGATTGCCGCGCGATTGACGGATAAAGATGTCGATTATCCGCCACAGATTAGGTTAGAATGGCGAAAAATCTGACCTAAAGCTTCTTGGTAAAACCAATGCATGTCGACATCACAACGCATATGGCTCGGGCTAAACGGCATGCCGTATTTGTCGTTGTCCCGCGTTTCAACCTGACCACGCTGATCACCATGATCGAAACCATGCGGATCGCAAATTACCTGGCGCCAGAACCGATGTTTTCCTGGGACATCGTCTCGTTCGACGGTCCTGAGATTGTTGCCAGCAATGGCATGACGACCGCAGTGGACACCGACTACGGGAGCCTCACTCCGGCAGGTTTTGTGTTTGTGTTGGGCAGTTGGGGTACTGAACACTACGAAAACACCGCTTTACTCACCTGGTTGCGAAAACGCGCACGCGCAGGCGAAACTGTTTGCGGCGTTGAATTGGGCAGCTACATCGTCGCACGTGCAGGCCTGTTGGACGGCAAACCTGCGACTATTCACTGGTCGTGGTTGAGCGGGTTCCGGGAATCCTTTGATCGGGTCGATGTCCATGAGTGTCTGTTCACTATTGACGGCAAGGTAATGACGTGCGCGGGCGGGTTGGCTGGGGTCGATCTGATGCTAAGGCTGATTGAATCCATCAGCGACAGCGGCTTTTCGGGGGAGATTGCAGACCAGATGCTGCATCACCCCATTCGCGACGCCGCCTCACCCCAGCGCAGCACCATGGGCCGGAGCACGGAAACCATGCTTCCGTTGATCCGAGAAGCGATGACCCTGATCGAAGAAAACATAGAAGAGCCGCTCAAAGTGCCCCAAATCGCTGATGTTCTAGGTGTTTCTCAGCGTCAACTGGAACGCCAATTCAAGAAACACGTGGGCTGTACCGTGGTGCAATTCGGCTTATTGCGCCGATTGCAGAATGCTCGCCTACTGTTGATTTCGACCGACCTCAGTGTACGCGAGATTGCCACCGCATCAGGATTCAATACACTGTCACATTTTGCCTATTCATTCGGTAAATTCTTCGGCCGGCGCCCATCCGAATACCGTGAGGCATGGCCGAAAAGCGAGCCGGCACCCAGCTGGCCCGGCTCTCTCTCGGATTTCTTGTCCATTCTGAACAACGTGCCCGCTCAAGGTTATCCCCCGCGGGAGTGACGCAGAGCATTCAGCACTGCAACTATTTCGCGATCTCGTTGGGCTGCCATGTCCTCGAAATCTCGGTCGCCGGCGACAGCGTTGCAGCCATCGACCATGCGATCGCGCAATTCCTTCGTCAGCTCAGGTGCCTCCAAACGGGTCCAGGGCAGTTTAAGCGCCGGGCCGAACTGATCCAGGTTGGTGGCCATGCCTCCGGCACCACAGGCCACGTGAAAAGCCATACACTGACCCTGCGAGACCATACGAGGCGCCGGGCCGTTCATGAGTGCGATGTCGATGTCTTCCGGCGTTGCCTCTCCATTGGCGACCATATGCAGGGCCTCTCGCCAAAGCGCCTCTTGCAGTCGGGTCGCGACAAAGCCGGGGATCTCTTTTTTCATCATCAAGGGGGCCTTGCCCGCGATTTCGTAGAATTTCCCGGCCCAAGCCACCGCCTCTGGTGATGTCTGTTCGCCGCCCACGATTTCGACCAGTGGTAGCAAATAGGGTGGATTGAAGGGATGGCCGATCACACAGCGTTCCGGTGTCGCGCAAGTCGCTTGGATGTCGGTCATCATCAAGCCGGACGTGGAAGAGCCAATCACGACTTCTGTTGGCAAAATGAGCCCGAGTCGTTGATAAAGTGCCTGCTTGATCTCAAGACGCTCGGGCGCGCTTTCCTGCACAAATTCGGCGCCGTCCAGTGCAGCCTCCAAATCTGTAACGATGCGCAAGCGGTCAAGCGACGCACCGGCGGCAAGCCCCAAATCCGTCAAGCTCTTCCAAGCAGTTCGTAAGATTGCGTGAAAGGCATCGGATTCGCTCGCGTCATGCAAATAGGCGGTCACATCATAACCACGCGCAAGAAAATGCGCTGCCCAGCCGCCGCCGATGGGGCCGGCTCCAATGCTGGTGATGCGGGTGATCGATGAGGGGTCAGGATACATCACTCACCCTTGAATTTGGGTTCACGCTTTTCGACAAAAGCCGCGACACCTTCTGCCGCGTCGTCAGATTTCAGCATCTTGCGGTAGATCGGCATCGGATCGGTTCGCATCTTGTGAAAGGCCTGTTCCAGCGGCACGCACTCGATCTCACGCTGCACTTCTTTGACAGATTGCATCGCAAGAGGCGCTGACCAGGCAATCGAGGCCGCCCATTCCCGGGCCGCAGTCATCAAGTGATCCTTTGGGACCACCTTGTTGACCAACCCGTAATGCGCCGCCTCGGTCGCGGTCATGCGACGGCCTAACAGAAACATCTCCATGGCGATATTGTGCGGTATTCTCCGAGGCAGGCGTTGCAGTGCCCCCGCATCTGGAACGATGCCCAAAGGCATTTCAGGCAAGCCAAATTCCACATGTTCCGCCGCAATCAGCAGATCACAGGCCATGGCCATTTCAAACCCGCCGCCGATGGCCAGACCGTTGATGGCCGCGATAACCGGCTTGTTGAGCGCCCAATTCTCGGTCAGACCCGTGAACCCGCCGAACCCGTAGTCATCACTCTCCCACCAGTTGTCGAGCTGCATCTCACCCTCATTCAGGGCCTTCAAATCCCAACCGGCCGAGAAAATCCGATCTCCTCCCCCGGTCAGGATCGCGCAACGCAAGTCTTTGTTCTCGTGCAACTCCTGAAACGCCGCGGCCAAGGCCTGACTGGTGGGAACGTCGATGGCGTTTACTTTGCCCCGCTCTAGTGTGATTTCCAGAACGTGGCCGTCGCGGTGTGTTTTGACCCCTTCTGCCATTGCTTCAGTCCTCCTTGAATTCCGGCATGACCTCGTTGCAGAACATGCGCAAGGATCGCTGCTGCGCCGCGTGATCCAGCCCCATCGAGGCATAGTAGATGAACTCGTTTACACCGAGCCCCTGATATTTCTTGAGCTTTCCAATCACACGCTCAGGTGAACCGAACATTAGGTTTTCTTCCAGCATCAAGGGATCATACTGTTCCCGGCCCTCCAACTGATCCAGCGGAATGGAAGCAGGAAAACCATCTTTGACATCGCCCAAATTGCGATAGAGGTTTTCGAACTGGCTCAGCAATCGTCGCACCGCCTTCATCGCGTTTTCGCCATCGGCCGCATTGTCGTAAACGCAGGAATGGCGCATCAGCGCAAAACGTGGCACCCAGCCATTATCCGCTTTTTCAATCGCCTCATCGAGTTGCTTTTTGTACAGCTCGGCCTCAGCGAACGGGCGGGTGAAAGGCCAGCAATTCACGTGGCAGCGTTCACGCATGGCGTAGTCATAGGTGATCGGCGAGCGCGCCGCGACCCAAACCGGAACCTCGGCTTGCAATGGTCTGGGTACCGAGGTTGATGTCGGGAATTGCCAATATTCGCCTTCATGCGCATAATCGCCCTTCCACAACTCGCGCACCGTGGGCAGCATCTCTTGCATATAGCGCCACGCATCAGATTGCTTGAGGCCCGGCTTCATGCGATCGAACTCGCGCTGATAGGCACCTGACCCGATACCAAACTCCAACCGACCGCCGCTTAAAAGATCCAGCATCGCGACTTCACCAGCCAGGTTAATCGGGTGCCAGTACGCAGCGGTCGCCACCGCCGTACCAAGCCGGATCCGGCTGGTCTCGGATGACCACCAAGTCAGCAGTTGGAACGGGTTGGGCGCAATCGTCATTTCCAGCGCGTGATGCTCAGCAGCCCAAACGATATCGAAACCGCCATCCTCGGCGATTTGCACCATCTCCAATGTGTGGCGCGCGACGTCTTTCATATCCAGACTGTTGTCGATCCGCTCCATGTTTACGGCAAGTTGGAATTTCATGCTCACCTCCCTCAGCGCATTACAAACGGGTTCGCCAACGGCTCATCCGATGTGTTCATCCAGACCGTCTTGGGCCGGGTGTAGTCGTAGATCGCCTGGAACCCGCTTTCGCGGCCATAGCCGGATCCTTTGACGCCACCAAACTCGGCTATCGGGGATACAACGCGGTAGGTGTTGACCCAGACGATCCCTGCACGCACCGCGTTCGCCATGCGCAAGGATCGGGCACCGTCGGCGGTAAAAATACCCGCCGCGAGCCCGTGTTCGGTATCATTGGCCAGTTCCAGCACCTCAGCCTCGGTCTTGAAGCGCTGAACGCACAGAACAGGGCCAAAAAGCTCTGTATCGACGATCCGCAGGTCCTGCCGTGGGCAGTCGATGATGGTTGGCTCGAAATAGAGCCCTGATTTGTCTTCCGGCTGCTTGCCCCCCACCAAAACCTTGCCGCCCTCTTCCTGAGCGAAGGCGACCTCGCGTTGGATGTGGTCCAACTGTCCGGCGGTGCAAAGCGGCCCCATCTGAGTTTCTTCGGCCAGTGGATCGCCAATGAGGATCTGCTGCGCCTGCGCCACCATCCTGTCGAGAAACTCATCCGCGATGTCCTCGTGCAAATAGAGGCGCGATCCGGCAACACAGCTTTGCCCTGTCGCACCAAAGATACCGGCAATTGAGGCATTGACTGCACTTTCGATATTGGCGTCATCAAAAACAATAAAGGGCGACTTGCCGCCCAGTTCCAATGAGACCTCGGCAAAGTTGCGTTTGACGTTTTCCAATACATGGCGCGCAGCGTTTGGACCTCCGGTAAATGAGACGCGCGCCACCAGTGGATGCCCGGTCAAAGCCCGTCCACAAGGTTCTCCATGACCCGTCACGATGTTGACAACACCAGGCGGGATACCGGCCATCTCGACAAGTCGCCCAAATTCCAACATCGCCGCGCTGGCATGTTCAGATGCTTTCAGAACAACCGTATTCCCGGCAGCCAATGCCGGACCGATCTTGACCGCCACAAGGAACAATTGCGAATTCCATGGCACCACAGCGGCAACCACACCGAGGGGTTCGCGCTTGGTGAAGACAAACATGTCAGGTTTGTCGATGGGCAGGGTCTCGCCGCTTACCTTGTCCGCACACCCAGCAAAAAAGTGGAAAAACTCGGCAATATATTTGGCTTGCCACCGCGTCTCCTTGAGCATCTTGCCAGTGTCGATGGATTCAGTTCGTCCCAGCTCTTCGGAATGATCCGCCAGAAGATCGCCCAGCTTGCGCAGGCATTTGCCGCGCTCGGTCGGTGTCATCCGCGCCCAGGGGCCGCCGACAAAAGCAGTGTGTGCTGCCGTGACCGCTCGGTTGATATCATCCTCGGTCGCCTCTGGAACACGGCTCCAGACCTCACCATTGGCGGGGTTGATACTGTCGAAAGTACCGCCATCCGCGGCGTCGACCCAGTCACCGTCAATCAGCATCTGATAGTTTTTGACATCAGCCATGGCGTGCCTCCCCCCTGATTGCTGTCTTCCTATTCATGTCTGCTTTCGCGTCTCAGGGTTATGAAAATACGACGCAGCCTGTCGAAAAATCCGAGTCTTGCGCCCGATCATGGGTGCAGGCTGTTCCAAAGGGAGGCTTGGAAATGGGTAACAAAAAGCAGGTTATCGGAGGTCCACTGGAAATTGGCGGGCGGGTTCTGTCGCTTTCCCGCGCCATCCGGGCAGGCGATTTCGTTTTTCTGACAGGGCAAATTCCGATGCGAGACGGCATTCCCATGACCGATGGCACCGTCGAAGAGCAGACCCGCGCAGTTTTGGACGACATCACCAAGACACTGGCCGAGGCAGGCTGCACCCGCGAAGATGTCATCAAGGCCATGGTCTGGCTGCGGGAGCGCGACGATTTCCCTGGATTTAACGCCGTCTACGCCGACTATTTTCCAGTTGAGCCTCCAACCCGGTCGGCTGTGGTCAGCGATCTTCTGGTGGATGCCCGCGTTGAGGTCGAAGTTGTGGCCTATCGTCCGCTTGAGGACCAATCCTGATGGGCATAACACCAGACGGAACCCATTTCAAAATGACAGGACCAGAAGATGCGCCTGTTGTGGTGATGATCCATGGGCTGGGCCTGAACCAGGATTGCTGGCAATGGACGATCCCTGCACTGCCTGATCGCTTTCGCGTTCTCACCTATGATTTATTTGGACATGGGCAAAGTGCCCCACCGCCCGAATGCCCCAGCCTTTCAATGTTTTCACGCCAGCTAGAGAGCTTGCTGGACCACTGCGCCATCCAAAACGCGGTTATCGCAGGGTTCTCATTGGGGGGCATGATCGCGCGTCGGTTTGCCCAGGATGTGCCGCAACGGGTTTCAGCTCTGGTGATCCTGCATTCCCCTCACAAACGAACCGACGCCGCACAAAAGGCAATCTTGAAACGGGTGGAACAGGCACGGCTGGACGGACCAAAGGCAACAGTCGAAGCCGCGCTGGACCGATGGTTCACCGATGCGTTCCGCCAATCCAACCCTCGTATGATGAACACGGTTCGTGACTGGGTCATGGCCAATGACAAAGCAATTTACCACACCATCTATCGCGTGCTGGTCGATGGTATCGACGAAATTGTTGCGCCAAGCCCGCCGATTTCTTGCCCTGCGCTGGTGATTACGGGTGATGAGGATTTCGGCAACGGGCCAGAGATGGCGAATGCCATCGCAAGCGAGATTGCGGGGGGCAGTGCACTTATCCTCCCGGGACTGCGGCATATGGCACTTGCCGAAGACCCGGACGCTGTGAACAAGCCACTCCGCAGCTTTCTCAACAATCTGGATCTGAAGCCATGAGCACCCAAATCCTCAAAGGCCTGCGTGTGTTGGATTTGAGCCGGATGCTTTCAGGTCCCTATTGTACAATGCATCTGGCGGATCACGGTGCCGAGGTGATCAAGATCGAAGGCAAACATGGCGACACCAGCCGCGGCAACGGACCGTTCCGTCAAGACGACCCGGATCATGCCTGGGCCGGCTACTTTGTAAGCCTGAACCGCGGCAAGAAAAGCGTGCAGCTTGATCTGAAATCGCCCGAGGGCTGTAGGGCTTTTCGAGATCTTGCGGCAACGGCGGATGTCATGGTCGAGAATTTCCGCCCGGGCGTGATGGATCGCCTTGGCCTGTCTTATGAAAGCCTTGCTGCCGACAACCCCCGGCTCGTCTATGCCGCGATCCGAGGCTTTGGCGACCCGCGCTCAGGCCAAAGCCCCTATGCCAACTGGCCTTCGTACGATGTGGTTGCGCAGGCCATGGGCGGTCTGATGTCCGTCACCGGTCCGAATTCTGACACACCCACCAAGACCGGACCCGGGGTAGGTGACATATTCACCGGCATGATGATGGCTTTCGGCATCATGGCTGCCCTGCGCGAGGCCGAAGCGACTGGCAAAGGGCAGTTTGTGGATGTGGCCATGTATGATGCCATGATCTCGCTTTGCGAACGAATGGTGTATTTGCATGACGTGACAGGAAAGGTGCCCGGACCTGAAGGCAACGGGCATCCCTTCCTTTCCCCGTTTGGCCTCTACCCGGCAGCCGATGGCCACATCGCGCTTGGAATTGTCGACGATGCGTTTTGGCAGCTTTTGACACGGCTGATGGGGCAACCGTCGCTTGGACAAGATGACCGCTTCTCCACAAGGGCGGCCCGGGCCAACCATGCGTCCGAAGTCAACAAAATCGTAAGCGATTGGACCCGACAACGGACTAAGGAGCAATTGACGGCAACACTGGGTGGCCAGGTCCCGTTCGGCCCGATGAACACTATCTCGGACATCACGGCCGACCCTCATGTAGCCAGCCGCGGCATGCTGGCGAAGGTTCCGCATCCGGATGCGGGACATGAACCTTGGACCGTGGCAGCAAACCCGTTGCGGTTCGGTCGGCACCGCCAAGGTGCACTGACGACCCCTCCTGCGCTAGGTGAGCACAATAGCATTCTGGAAGGATTGACCCCACCGGAGTCGACGGAACCCTTAATCGGGAAGGCGCTGCGCGACGCCTTCGGGCGCTTTGCCACCGGTGTGACAGTGGTCACTACCCGGCAGCCGGACGGGACCCCGCGCGGGTTCACGGCGAACTCATTTACCTCCGTTTCTCTCGACCCACCTCTACTCCTGGTTTGTGTCGGTAAGCAGGCCTTGTCCTTTGAAACCTTCCTGCAGGCGGATCATTTCACGGTCAACGTCCTGTCGGACGACCAAAAAGAAATCTCGGGCCTTTTCGCGTCTCAATCAGCCAAAAAATTCGACATTGCAGCCTGGCAACCTGACGCGCGGAACATGCCCACGATAGACGGTGCGCTCGCCCGGTTCAGCTGTGCCCGACACCGTTTGGTCGATGCTGGTGACCATCTGATCCTGATCGGCCGCGTGGAGGATTTCGAAACGCGCGAGGGACATCCGCTGGGCTACTTTCGCGGTGCCTATTTCGATTTGGGGCTCAACAGTGCCCTGACAGAGGCCGCCACTGCAGGTGGTGTGACCGTCGGAGCAGTACTGGCCAACGAAGATCGGGTCCTACTCTCCGTTGACAAAAGCGGGCACATTTCAGTGCCGGTTGCTCCTGCAAATAACAATTCTACAGATGGGCTGATCACTGATCTGTCAAACCGAGATTTGATTGTAGAGCTGGCGCATCCTTATGCGGTTTATCGAATATCCAAAAGCGGGACGCAGCGGATCATCTACCACGGAAGCGTTCATGGGCAGCCCCCTGACGGCATGCAATACTTTGATCTCGGCGACTTGCCGCTGGAACGCGTACGCGACGGGGCTGAAAATTCGATGTTGCGCCGTTACGCAAAGGAAAACAGCCACGGTACATTTGGTTTCTACCACGGAACTGAAGTCGAAGGCGTCGTACACACACCGACCGGGCACCACAGCTATCACGTTTGACAGGAGAAGCAATATGATCCCCGAATTGCGCAAGGTAGTCACCTTTGATGAGGATATTCACACAGAAGGAGGCCGACCTTCGGAACCCGTGTTGCGCATGATCGGCGTGGCAGCGGTGGTCAGAAACCCTTGGGCAGGACGTGGCTTTGTCGATGATCTTTCACCAGAGATTCAGCGCATGGCGCCAGTTCTGGGAGAGATGCTCACCAACAGACTGATCGCTCTGGCGGGATCAGGCGATGCGATAGAAGCCTACGGAAAAGCCTGTATCGCCGGGACAAGTTGTGAGATTGAACATGCCTCCGCGCTTATTCACACCCTGCAGTACGGAAATTATTATCGTGAGGCAGTGGGTGCAAAAAGCTATCTCGGTTTCACAAACACGCGAGGGCCCGCGAACACCCAAATTCAGATCCCGCTGATGGACAAACATGATACCGGGCGGCGGTCGCACTACCTGACCGTCCAGTTTTCAATCTACGACGCGCCGGATGTGGATGAACTTGTTGTGGCTCTGGGGGCATCAACCCGTGGTCGCCCGCACCACCGGATCGGCGACCGATACTCAGACCTCGCTGCCTTGGGAAGGGATGTGGAGAACCCGGCTGGGGTCTAGTTTGTTACGATGATGATGCGTATCAGGTAATTGGCTTGAGGCAAGTTGTTGTCTTCGATGCAGACCAACTCAGCACGAGAGCTGACAATCAACAAATAAGGATTGGGCGCAAAATAGCCAACGACCGCCGCCTCCTTGATGGGGTATTCTGGGTCGGCTAAACCGGAGTCACTTCGCGTTCAGCCGGAAGCGTTTAGAAATGCTCAGACACTCATCATCAGGCAGCGAGCGCCAAACATGGAGTTCGCTCAGGGACACCAACCTCATAAAAAGCGGCTTTACAACTACTACCCACCTCCCTTTTTCTAGTGCGTCTAGCTCATTTGGACAGAAACAACAGCAAGGAAGTTTGTTCCATGCAACTGTGTCAGCCACAGACAAAGCTCTCATTCGCAGCGGCTACATGAAAGCCTTAATCAAAACCTGTTGCGGACATCCTGTGTTTAGTCTGATAGGTCGTCTGTTGATGTGTGATCGCCGGAGCCGGAAAGACTGAAATGCTTGTTACAGTTGCTGTCGCCGGTTATCGATCTCTCCGAAATCTGGTTCTGCCACTTGCTCCCCTGACGGTAATTACCGGTGGCAATGGGGTCGGAAAGTCGTCGCTGTATCGCGCGCTTCGAATGTTGAGCGAGGTGTCACAAGGTAGTGTCATCTCTACACTCGCGTCTGAAGGAGGGTTGGGCTCCACAATGTGGGCGGGGCCTGAAGTGCTGTCTCGAGGGATGAAAACGGGTGAAGTACCCATCACCGGAACGACTCGGAGCAAACCAGTCGGCCTAAAGCTTGGCTTTGCGTCCGAAGACTACGGGTACGCAGTCGAGCTTGGATTGCCAGCAGAAACCTCAGCCTTTTCTAATGATCCTGAGATCAAGTCCGAAGCATTGTGGATCGGCGAGACATTGAGCCGACACAACGCGCTTGCAGAGCGCCGTGGCCCGTGTGTACGGGTACGGTCGGAGTACGGTTCTTGGAACCAGGCGGCCACTACCCTTCCACCGTTTGACAGTATGATGACCCACGCAGCCGATCCGAATAACGCATTAGAGCTGCTGCATTTACGAGACCGTATGCGGAATTGGCGGTTCTATGATCAACTTCGGACTGATCGTGAGGCCCCGGCCAGAAGGCAACAGGTCGGCACCCGAACTCCAATTCTTGCAAGTGACGGCTCGGACCTGGCGGCAGCTATTGAGACAATTCGGGAAATCGGCGATGTGGCAACACTTGAAAAGACCGTCATGGACGCATTTCCGGGAAGTTCAATTGAGGTTCATGCGAAAGATGGGTTATTCAGCCTCACAATGAAACAGCACGGGTTGCTGCGCCCGCTCAGCACTGCGGAATTGTCGGATGGGACCCTGCGATACCTGCTCCTCGTGGCGGCCTTACTGACGCCACGACCTCCTAGCCTGATGGTCCTAAATGAGCCCGAAACAAGCCTGCATCCTGACTTAATCCCACCTCTAGCTCGGTTGATCAAAGAAGCCTCCGCGCGAAGTCAGATCATCGTCGTTTCTCACAACCGAGCGTTAGCCAAAGCTTTGAGCAAGGGTAATGCGCTCACGCATCACCTCGGCAAAGCCACTGGGGAAACCTTTGTCGAAGCGGCGGAACCCATACCTTGGTCGTGGCCCAAACGATAGCCTTTAGGGAAGTGCTAACAACGCGCGCGATTGAGTTGTGCGTTACACGGAATCGCCTTGACCCACACTGACCTCGCGCGCGATATAACCGCATGGTTTCCAAATCTACGGTACAACTTGCCACTATCTTTTATGGCTTGAGTTCATCGATTGTAGTGGCCGAAAAGGTTCATTTTTCTGGACTCTATGTCCCGGAAGGTCTTTCGTGCGCGGAAGGCGCGCGGATTTCGGAGGAATATGGGGACCTTCGTGCCGGATACGTCATCTATGACGACGAGGGGCGCAAATCGGACGACGGGTCTTGTGCTTACGCTCAAGTTCAGGCTCTTCGCGGAACCGCGGTGCAAATCGTTGATCTGGCCTGCTCATTTGACGGTGCAACCTATTCTTACCGCCAGCTCTTAACCCCGCTTGAGAAAAATAGGCTGCTGGTTGTAAACTCACCAGACGAAGAAACCTCCACTTACCAGATCTACACTTTATGCGGATGGGTTCCTGAGAGCTGAATGCGGTAGCGCTCTCCCGGCGACTTCGTGAACTAGTCTTAAAGGAAACTCATCAGGCGGTTGGCCACACTAGATTTAGCAAAAGAATAACGACTGCAAAGGCGACCGCAAGTGTCAGCCGCTGTCTTCCCTTGCTCTTTCCGTCAAGGACACCGGTAAGCTGCATTTACCAATAGGTGGCGTAAAGTAAGGCACCAGAAGCAAGCGCGTGCGCGACATCATAGTTCATAGGTTTTCCGTCATTTGATGATTCCATAAATCTCAATGATGAGTGCAGATTCCCGTTATTTCCATGGCTAAGATGATCTCCGGGCCGTATTCTGCATAACCTAAATCGGTGCAAGGTTAGTTACATCTGGGTCGCCCGTTGAAAAGCCCCTCTATGGCCCACTTATATCCCTGCGGCGTCGCAATCAAAGAATAAGGGCAACGATACTAATAGGGCTCGAACGTAGTAGATGACGTATTCGCTAGGGTAGAACATAAAATGTCGTTTTCTACATTCGTCGTTGCGTTGGTTACAATCGGTTGCGTGCCTGTGAATTCGACAATCCACTAGTATGCTCGCCGACCATCGTTGAGCCGCTCGATATTGCTGGGCGGACCCTGATCCAAAACCACCGACAGGGTGTCCTGTCACGCGCCGCCTTCCCGGACGGAATCTGCACATCCCGCCAGAAGCAGAAAGCTGAAGATCAAGGCTGCGGCAGAGAGTGCTATCTAAGTTTTTCGACAATAGATTTTCCTCTAGCAGACCCGCACAATTGTTCTATTTCGATGCAGGAAGCTGCGCTAGCTGAGTCATTGGTATTCACGCACCGCGAGATCGGCGGCCTCCTTGGGAAGGATGAGGTTCCATCGCCTGTTCGCGATCTCCTCTCTGACCGTCACGGCGCTAACCATCCTGTTCCCAACTCGCAGCTCAAGGTCCTTTCCGATCTTCGCTCTTGTCAGGCCCGCCACGGCGAAAGCAGCGTCTTTGTTTAGCTCGAGCCGAAGGATCACTTGCTCATTGCCGGTCTCTTCGGTGCTCATTTCGCGGACAGCAGCAGGCATTAGAGCAATCGGGCCGATGGAAATCCAGTCAGGAAATCGCTCTACCACGCATACCGGGTAGTCCCCTGGATGTCTTCCACCGCCGAGGTCCAGGCAGTTGTCCTCCTGTACGGCCAGCTGTACACGCGCGCCCGCCCAGAACGCGGCAGTCACCAGCACTACCATCGCCGCGACTAAGGCGAAGAGCCGCATTAACGGTTCCAAAAATAGAGAAACAGCGACGTCAGAAGCATCGCCACTCCACCTAAGGTGAATATCCATCCAAGGCCGAGAAGGAAAAACGCTTCGCGCAGCACTCCGTCCTCGTCAATCTGCACACCTTGCACCCAATAGAGGACCCATAAAGCCGCACCAATGGTCAAAGAGAACAGCGCCGAGATCAGGGTCACTTTCGCGGCGCCCCTAGTTGCACTGATCATATCGATAGTCTCCGAATTCGATCCAACGCTCTGAACCATCTTCAAAAACGAGAAACTCGGAACGGTCCTGGCCCAAGAGAGCGACGATAAAGCCACGCGGCGGCTCTGCATTGCCGAAGTAGCTGTAGGACGTCATTGCGTCCATCGTTTCACCGTTGACTGTAACACGCGCGTCCCAGTCGCTGCCGGTGTCGACAATGGCATATTCGATCTGTCGCTGAGTGCCGCCCCCGCCGCAATAGACTACGCCTTCAGGTGCTTCCGGACGGGAACCTGAACCCGACGAGGCGAGGTTACTACAACTGCGTTTCAACGAACGGATGGCCGCCGAAGACCCCTTCAATTCGAGGATCGCATACGAAATGTCCTGATCGGTCATAGAGAGATTGAGCGTCGCGTTAGCGGCAATCTGATCCAGAACAAACACGTAGTCATTGGCGTCATTGAACTCAATTTCGACGGGGTAATTGTCCACAACCCGGAAGGAACTGTTGGCCCGCTCGGCCTGAAACGCACCGACTTCAGCTGTGCCGTTGCTCATGAAACGAAACGAAAGCCCCTGCTTGTTCACGATGTCTTGGCTGTCTTCATAGCCTGCTGGAGCAAACCGTATGCGGTCGCATTGCAGTTCTAAAGTGATATTGTTCGCCTGAATGAATGCATTAGGGCTTGGACCTGAACTAAACTGCCAATCTGCCATTGCCGACAATGGAGCAGCGAGCAAAAAGGACGTAAATAATGTGGAAAGCCAGTTCATTTGTGACCTCATTATTGTAGAGAGCGAAACCGGCGGCTGCCGGTGTTCAAATTCGTGAGAGCCGGTTGACTCATCAACCTAGTGCCCAAAGCCACACCCGCTTCACATCTTTTTTCCTCTTGGAATAGGCGGCTCTTTAGACCGCCCGCTTCAAAGAGCTTATCCCTCACCCATGAAGAACACGGACGTGACAGCGCCGGACGGAGTCGTCTCGCAGACCCAGAAATTTTGCGCGCCGGGTACGTTCATGAGCAGGCTAAAGCCATCTTCAAGGCGAGTAACGTCGTTCACTGACGAACCGGTGACACCGACGGTAGAGTTGACATCTGCGACGCAATTGGCGCGCGCGACGGCCTCACCGTCACCAGAGCCGGGTTGCGTCGTCTCGACACAGCCTGCGACAGCCGTTGCAACGAAGACTGCAAGGCCAATTTTTGAATAGTTAGACACTTATTCCCCCCCAAATTTGATTCTGTTGGTTGTTGACAGTCGGAATAGCGAGACCCGTGCAGGCAAACCGTAGATTCTTCCTTAGTATTCTCCCAAACAACTTTACTACGTCCCCGCAAAACCTCTGACCAAGTCTGCGTCATAGCGTCAAACTGGAGCGGGACCGTATGCATTATCGCCTTCTTGTGACGGTCGACTCAGCCACCAGATCATGAGTACTGAGAGTATGAGTTGCAGAATACCGACAACCATCAACCCGGTGACACCGAGGAAAGCCGCTGGACCCCTCAGAGTTTCAGGATCATTCGCGCCTTGCTCGAGCGCAGAGAACACTGCGATGCCACTGAACAGCATGAGCACAGTCGCGATGCTTAGTGCTGCAGGCAAAAGCAAATACCAGCCCGGTCGTCCTGTGTCGTGCAGTCGACGCCATCCAGCAGCCAGCATGGGTATTAGAACGGCAAGCTGAAAAATTGGGGTCAGGACTTGGATGCCTTGTCCGGTTTCGGGATCCGTCCCAAAGATTGATGCGTCGACGATTGCAAAGACGAGGCTTACGAGAACAACAAACAGCACAAACCACCAGTACTCAGACCTCACTGCACGCCCGGAAAAAACAAAGTACTTTCCAAAGCACGTTTTGGTTGCTTGAACAAATCCCATATTTCCGAACTCCTTAGAGCGGCGGCCCGATCTCTCTGAAATCATGGACCCTACTCCACGGCTTAGTCAATCGCCTTGGCACTGCTCCCTCAAAACCGGTGAGTGTCCAAATTCGCCACCTTAGAATCTTCTCTGAAGCAGCGCTCGGTTTCCCTGCTGCGGTAGTACAAAATGCACCTGGTAATCCCGACCCATATCGTGGCCTCCGTGTCACCTCATCATGCTTTTTGAGTGAAGCACGCTTCTGGGGTAAACCAGACGCGAAGACGCACGCACTCTTTCTCGGGCGTCGATACTAAACTGTCAGGTGGGGTCGGCCGGTCAAAATGTGGGCGCGCGCCGCCATTCGGGATCGAGAGCCCGCAACTCTTGCAGGGTCCCCGCGCCATGCGCTGCGCCATAGAGGACAACGACGTTACCCGGAGCGGCATCGATCACGGCTGCCAAGTGCCTGTTACGTGCGTCAATTGTGATCTGCGTGACCCGCGCGGGGTCCGCAGTCGGCAGAACGAAGTCTCTCATGGGCGTCGACAGGTTCTCTTCGCTGATTTCGAGTGGTCCAATCAGCATTTCATAGGCGTCTGCGATTTGTGCTGGTGTCAGATCCACGTTCACATCCTGACCACCGGGGAAGCCAAGGAAAGCCTCGTTGTCCTGTGCAACAAGACCGTCCGACACGTTCTCGGCATAGAAGGCCGGCGAGGGAAGCATGCCCAGCATTGCGCGTATCCTTAGTTTGTCGGCGACGCTGGCCGTGTCGAAGTCGATAAACTCGTAATAGAGGTCCGCTCCATTTAGCTTGAGGCGTTCGACCTCAGCGGCAATACGATCATAGAAAGGCTGCTCGGCGATATGGATCATGGGGATGAAATACAGGCTTCGCTCGCCATTGGTGAAGGTAAAGCGTTTTGCGCCACCTGCAGATCCATCGACAATGAAGTCTTCCTCGGTCAAGGTGCCAATGTCGCCAGGTGGACCCTCGGGTATAGGATCCCCCGCAGCGTTGTTCCCGATCACAGCTGCAGCCAATAGTGAGATGGCAAACGATGTTGACAACTTTTCTCTGAAAGATTTCGTTGCACTCCTCGCAGTGGCCGTGATTCTTGTAATGGTTGCCATTGTTGTGGGGACGCAAGAAAAAATGAATTGGGACGCGGACATGGATGTTTCTTACCTTCGCGGTACGCTGAAAAATGTGTAGCTGTTCGTCTGGGTCAGGATTGGCACACCAGTCTGTGCCATGAGTTCATCCATATCCGTCGAACCGGTTGAACACGCTACAAGATCGGCAGCGTCGTCTAGGAAATCGAGGGTAAAAGCGCTTTCGCCAACGAGGCGGCAATCATCAGCAGCGCTTCTGTAGCCGCGGACGAAGATCAATTCCGGATCAGGTTCGCTTATGGCAACCTCAGGAGTAGTTTCAATGCACCCCGAAACAGCCAGCACCGATGCGATAGTGCCGATATTGAGCATAATCATTTCGAGGTGTCGTTTCAAATACGCTACTCCCACTCTGCGCGCGTGCTGCGCCACACCTTTTCTTCTGCATCCCATACGCTGGCTACGATGCAGGGCGTTGGGTTGATACCTTCACACTGCGAGCCATGCACATCCGCCAGAAGCACCCGGAACGGGCCGATGTTCGCCATCTCCCAACCCTGATTGAGAAGCGAAAACGCACGATCCTCGATCAGGAAATGGGACATGCAACCGCCTGTACCACAATAGAGTGATGCAGCGGTCGAACACGAGAATCCACTTTCGTCCAGCCCCCAGTCCCGCTGGAGGTCTCCGTCCAGATCCACGCGGCGAACCGCACCGAACTCCAGGGCGAACTGTCCGTTCTCGAATTCAGAACAAGCCCTTTGGGCGGCTTCGACCTTTTCGGCCAACCGCGCCGGCAGCGCAGACCAATCTTGTGCAATTGCTGGACCAGTGTTGAATGCCGTCAAGATTGCACAGAGAAAGAACGCCCATTTCCGGGCATCGTCGCGGTTGCTCTTTCTGGCTATCTTAGTCTCCATTTTCGATTCTCCATCATGTACCTAAGGTTCCGCTGCATGGTTCGCCGGTGTTGTCACCGAATTCGATTTAGTTTCGTCACCATCACTGAAGACAAGGAATTTCGACCGTTCTTCGCCAAACAGCCCGAACTGGAACCCTGTCGGCGGCTGTGATCGAAAAAGCTGTGCGACGTCATCGCGCGAATGGTATCGCCATCAAAAGCAACGCTTACACTCCAAGGGTCGTCTGGCTCTCTCACGAAAGCGTTGTCGATGACCTTCTCTGCGGCACCATTTCCGCAGCAGACTATGCCTTCAGACGCTTCCATGATCCGAGATTTCGACACGCCGGAGTTGCAGGCTAAGCGCTGGGAATTGACCGCCGTGGACGAGCCTTTGAGCGTGGCGAAACCGATATCCAGTCCAACTTTCCGCACTTCCACCTTGGGGCTCCTTTCCCTGCAGAAGAGTACATCTGCAGTTCGCCGCGACGCGTGACAGTTGGGAGCAAACATCATCCGCGCAATCCATAATTCGAACACTGGCATTCGACAACTCGCTGCACTTTGCTTGAACGGCCGCTTTAAGCGCTTCGTCGCAGCAGACGGACGTAACTGGTGTGCTTTCTGCATGCGCGAATACTCCGGGCAGAGTTCTTGCAGTTTCGTGAGTAAATTCTATCGCGAGGCGAATAATCTTCAAGCGGCACTGTTGCACCGCGGCCCCCCATCAAAAACCATTTGCCATAGCGGTCTTTCATTCGAATATTTTTTTGTGCTCAAATATTCTCCGGATGATCGCAAAAGGTTGTGGCCGCGTTTGTGAAGTTAGTGGGGAGAGCTTATGGAAACAAAGGATCGAGTTCAGGCAAGCGTAGCGCCGTACGTTGATCGCGCACTTTTCACTAAGCTCACACTCGGAGCCTTGGCGTACTTCTTACTGCCCGGCATTGCCCAGGCCCAAAGTTCGCAATCTTGCGCTGAAGTTGGTGCTCCGCGTCAAGAATACACTGCTGGAACAGAGACCATTCTTAGCGGGCAGACGATATCTTCTACTGTTAAAACCTGCCTGCCAATTCCAAACGGGCCCATCACGGCGCTTCTGATTGGTAATTCCACCATAACGCCTTCTGGGGAAATTGAGCTGTATGTCCCGGGGCAGAGTCAAAATCCAGACAGAGCATCGGTACTGACTTTGTTGAACGTCGATGTCGCGGCAGGGAGCGGCGACTTTGTTTCACGGGAGGCCCTGACGACGCAAATCAACGGCAGACTACGAGTCAATATTGTAGGGACTTCGATAGGATCAGGACGGTCCATGACATTTGCGCCCGCAAATGGGAGTGATGTTGACCCAACCGAGGTATTTTTCCAATCAGACACGCCGTTAACTTACGATAATTTGACAGTAACAAACGCGACGGAAATCGCGTTTGGTGTGATCAACATTCAGACAAGAAGCGCTCAAGCGTCTGATTTTACACTGACCAACAGTTCAATGTCGGCCACCAGCAATATGGTGATCGGTGCTGGTTCAACACTTCGGCTTGACGCGTCCAGCAGCTTAACCACGGTCGATTTTGATAACTTTGGTACTCTGGCCGGCAACGGCACCGTGAACGCATTCAATTTCAACGTGAGAAATGGCGCTGTTCTTTCACCGGGCTCCTCGATTGGGACGTTGAATATTAATAGTGCAATTTCCTTCGCTGCGGGGTCGACGATTTTGTCGGAAGTCGACCCCGCAGCGGCACAAAAAGCGGATCTGGTTTCGTCAACAGACGCAGTCACTGGTATCAACAACGCCACCATACAAGTCGAAGCCGCTCGTCCAGGCTTGACTGCGCAGGACTATGCTGCTGGCAACGACTACACGGTTTTTCAAGCCTCGAGTTTTGATGGAAACTCCCCAACTCTTGTTGCCGGAGGTTCTCTACCCGCTCTTTCTAGTCTGAGTATCTCAAATACGCCAACTGTGGACGGGAGAATTGATATTGCGTTTTCTACCCTCCCTGTCTCGAGCTTACCGCAGCATCCAGCAGTTGTAGGATCACCCAATGCAAGCAATCTCGCTGGTGCGGTGGCCAACACCACAAACACGTCGCCCGGAACCATTCTGACCAACGGCACAACCTTGGGCAATGCCGTTAACACGCTTACCAATTCAGGTTTGGCTGGGTTTAATCGTGTGCACGCAGAACCATATTCCTCCAATTTGACCGTTGGTCTGGAGCAACTTGACCTGATAACCAACACCGTGCTGAGCCACGCTGATTGCCGCAAGTATCAAGCGGTCGGCTTCAGCAATGAGGATCAACCTATTGCATCGGGAGACATCGACTCGGCCCAGAGCCCTAGTGGCGCAATAGACTGCTCTGATCGGCGCTGGTGGATCGACACGGCCTATGTGAGCGGGGACGTTGATGGAAGCAATGGCCTTGGGACATTCGACTATTCGCTGGGCACGATTTTGGTCGGAGCGGATGTCGCAAGCACCGATAGAGGTGTGGTCGGCGTGTACGCAGGTTTTGGGACATCCTCCATGGATGAACACGATCAAGTCGATCAGGACTTTTCGACCGACAGCTATCATGTGGGCGTCTATGGGCGCACAACAACCGGAACTTGGGAGTTCTCCGGGCTGGTCGGTTACATGTTCGGTGAAACCGACGCCAAGCGAAATAACCCTTCTGTTGATGGCTTTACGGGAGGCGAGGCAAAGTCTGATTTGGACCAAGAGGGCATCCATGCCGGTATCCAGGCACTGAAGCTGTTTAACCTGGACAGCGGTGCAAGGGTTTCTACGGTTTTTGGATTGAACTACGGGCGTATTCAACAAGGTTCAGGCACAGAGACGGGCGGTGGTGATTTCAACTACTCGATTGAGAAAGCGAACGCAGAGTCTCTGGTTGCTTCCATTGGAGTTGATTACCAACGCGACTTCTTGACAGAGAATGGATTGCTAACCCCAATCGCCTTTGCTCGTTACGAGTATGACTTCTTTGCCAACAAGGATAGTGAGCACGAAATCACTGTGACGAGCCCGATATTTGGCACGTTCACACAAGTCGGACAAAACCGAGGTGCAAATGGCTTCGTACTTGGTCTGGGGCTAGGGTATCAGATCTCTGATCTGGCCAGACTAACGGCAGGATATGGCTATTCTGTTCGCTCCAATGGCCAAGAACATGGCCTAGGTGCGAATTTAAGTGTTCGGTTCTGATTAGGGTGGACCAACGACGAGGAATGGTAAGCTAGCTGCAACAACTTGCGTCAGCTATTGTGGCGATGTGAACTTCATTCTCTAACGATCAAAATTTGGGGATATTAAAAACGTAAAGCCGTGATTTCTTGGCGTCGTCTGTCAGGATGTAGAGAAGCCCTTTGGTCTCATCGAGAGCGATTCCTTCGGGATGTTTAACTTCCTTTTGTTCGCCATCTTCTGTGAACGTCAAACTGATAGACTTTACTGACTTGGATTTTGGATTGTAGACGAAGATCTGACGGCTTTTGTCACTCACAATCCAAAGAGAACGCGAGGACCGGGACCAGGCCAGGCCACTCAAATCCAGTTCATCATCATCTACACGCTCGGAGATAAAACCTGCATCGCGGGCTAAAGGAATGATCTCAATAATTTCGTCCAGCTCTGGCGATAACACCATTAACAACCTTGGTTGTCCCTCAATGCCAACGAACACCCGCCCAGATTCCGGGTCAACGGCGATGCCTTCGGGTCCCTTGTTCAAAGGGTTGCCGACGAGTAATGCAGCGGCGGTCGGGTAACCTTTAAGAGATGCGAGAGGTATTGTCGTCAGTTGAATGGGGTCGGTTGGGTGAACGACTAGGATTGATCGGTCAGTTTCTTGAAGCACCAAAACAGACCCATCCTTTCGAGGTGCAACACCCTCCAAATCTGATCCTGCCAATGCTGGCAACTTGAAAGAGTTTCCCAATACCCCGTCGACTCCGAGTAGGTGCAGTTTAGGTTCGGCATCACTTACAGACCACAAGAAGCCTTCAGCGTTAGACATTGCCAAGCCGGAAGGCTCTGAAAATCCCTCTGATTTGTCTGCCACCTTGAATTTATCGACCAGAACCAAACCAGCACTTTCGGCGCAGGCAAAATCGGTCCAAGACAAGAAGGCTGCCGCAACCAAACTGGCCGCAAAAGCGAGTCGTCTAAGTTTGCAGAAACACCGTGAAATTTCAGCTTTTGACGAAAACACTCTGTTTTCTGTCATTGGATTCTCTCGCGCTTGGACCACATCCCTGTATCAGCGTTCGTATCACAGTCCGGATACGTTGTCCGAAGAATGCACTGTGATCTCTTTACCTGATCCCGCCTGTTGCGATTGAATTGAATAGGGCATGATGTGCCTTTGGTTAAGCGTAAGCCTTTGGCGTGAGCAGGAAGGAAGACAAGTTGAATACGACCCTCACATTTGTGACCGTGTTGTTGATG
>NZ_JBXWNK010000018.1:0-77662 GCF_059610325.1 Ruegeria sp. YTSA064 | reverse complement strand
GTACCATCCGTGGTGTCGGTACCGTCGTGCCCACCGTGATCGGTGCCGTCTGTCGTATCGGTACCGTCTGTGGCGTCTGTACCATCCGTGGTGTCGGTATCGTCATGCCCACCTTGATCGGTGTTATCCTGATCCGCAACGGGGGCAGCGGCAGGTTCGCCATGACTCAAGCTGTTGCCACTAATCGGCACTTTGGCACCATCCGTATCCGGACCGCTCCACAGCAGCCTCAGCGTCTGTGCACCTGAGTATTCGAAATACAAAAGCTCAAGATCATGGGATCCCGCGGTCAAAAACAGAGTCTCGTGGATTTCGGTGGTCCCGTGACGTCCGTCATTGTCGATGATCTGCACGCCATCCAGAGACAAAGCTGAACCGTCATCCGATTCCAGATAAATCGTGTACTCGCCCGCCATTTCAACGTTTAGCTGGCCCGTTATCTCTGCAGCAAAACGGCTGCGTGGGCCATCTTCCCACCACGCTTTTCTGCTCTTTTCATAGTTAACCTCGGTCAAGATCTGTTCGGCAATCGGGTCAGCGTCAAAATTGATCTGATCCAACGTCTTATCCCCACGATTAATCTTGACGAACTTAGCTTCAAGACCGGGATTAGTCGTCGCCTCGGCTACAGTATCCGGCGCAGCCTCTGCGCTGGCCGCTACGCTGTCGGTGCCCTCATTTGCCGCGTCGGTATCCGCCGGCAAGGAATAGTTAACTACACTGGAGTCGATCAGTTGCAGTTCATTATCAGTATCGGGTCCGCTCCATTCCAGCTTTAGCGTTTGCGCACCGCCACTTTCAAAGTAGCGGACTTCAATTTCATGAGCACCCGAGCTCAATTCCAGCGAAACCGGAACCAGTTTTGCGCCATGGTTACCGTCATTGTTGATGACCAACTCGCCATCAACATAGAGCGCCGAACCGTCATCCGACGTCAAATGGATGGTGTAAACGCCATCCTCAATCACATTGAGGCTTCCAGTGTAGCGCGCGGCGAAGGAATCCTGAGGTCCCCCATCCCAAAAAGCGTCATAGGACCACACCGCATCCAATTCTGTTGCGATCTCGACCGCATCGGGCGATCTGTCAAAGTCAATTTCACTCAGGCTGGAAACCCAATTAGGCAAAACGTAATATTCTGCGACGAAACCCAAGCCTTGAGTTGGGATCCCGAAATTCCGAATATCGATACTGCTCATGACGTTATCCTTGGTTCAGGCAACAAAAGCCGAATTTGGCTCCAATTGATGTGGTGGCGATTACGGGGTACGGAGACACAAAGGCGAAAGTGCGGCGGGACTCTGGCAAATGAACATATCCACGGCGGAATTGTGTCCATTCTGAGTACTCTTTTGATAAGGAATAGCTAATAGCCGCGAAATCGCAGTCATTGTTTTAGGGGCCTTTGCCCAGCTGCAAGCCATCTCTCACACATAGTCCTATTGTGCCCAGCGGTCCGTAACCCCCGGGAATCATGGTCGTTTAAACGCAACGAAGTACTAGTTCACCATCCCTGAACAATGGCATACTCAGGGGGCAAATTGCCCACAACCCAGAAATACTGAATGCCATAAACGCAAGCGGGACATTGCCGAGCGCGCCCTATTTTTCGCCGAATTTATGCCCAAGACGCCGATTTTTCCGTGCGCACAGGCCGTTTGGCGCCTATCGCCGCCCAAATTTCATTAATTTTTTCATAGAATCTTCATGTAAGTTGGCAGCAGTACACTGCCCAACGCGGGAAACATGCCCTAGCTTTTCAACTACCGGTTTTTTGGGCCCACTGCGTGACAACTTTGAATCGCTTTGTAAAAACCGCCGGAACAATAAACGTATTTTGGCCGCTCCAGCAAAAGCCAGCAACTAACAATAGACAACAACACATTGCTGAGCCATCAAAGGTCATTGGTTCAATAAGAGTGGAATAGTGTTTGTGAATTCCGAAACTGACATTGCGACACAACAAACAGCGCAAGGCCCGGAGTTTCTGTCGCTGGTCAGTCAGCCAACAAAAGCAGGACTTTTTGAAAGTATCGTCAGTTGCTGGGATAAAGGGCAAGGCTTTACGCTGGCCACGTTGAATCTGGACCACATCGTGAAGATGCGTCAGATGCCCGAGTTTCATTCAGCCTATATTGCGCACACTCATGTCGTCGCTGACGGCAATCCCATTGTGTGGCTGTCGCGTCTGGCGGGACGATCCATCGAACTGATGCCCGGCTCAGACCTTATCGCCCCGCTCGCGCGGCTGGCCGCCGAGCACGACATATCCGTCGCACTGCTGGGGGCAACTCAGGACACGTTGGATCGCGCAGCGGACCTACTGGAAAAGGATAATCCCGGGCTCCGCGTCGTGACAAAGATTGCGCCCCCCTTTGGGCTTGATCCCGATGGGCCCGAAGTTGCCACCTATCTTGAAACAATCCACACGGAAGGTGCGCGCCTGTGCTTCTTGGCCCTTGGTGCGCCCAAACAAGAAATGCTGGCGGTCCGCGGGGCGCAGCTTGCACCAGCCTGCGGTTTTGTCTCGATTGGGGCTGGGCTTGATTTTATCGCGGGCAGCCAGACACGGGCACCGTCCTGGGTTCGCAAACTGGCCTTGGAATGGGTCTGGCGCATGGTTAGCCACCCGGTTCGTTTGGCAACGCGCTACGGGCGGTGTTTGGTCATCTTGCCAAAGTTGTCGTGGCAGGCCTTGTGGGCGCGTTTCACGCGTTGAATCTCGCGCCAGCGGACATTGTCTTGCTCAAGCCCGGGCGCCCCCACACCTGCTGACAACAATCGTCAGTAGCCGTATTTATCCAGCGTTTCGAGATAACGGCATTTATTCAATACCACGCCCAAGAGATTGCAGCGTGCCGAAATCTCGTCTTTGCACTTCTCCAGCTCCTCAGCGGTAGAATTTTCCGCAGCGGCCACCAGAAGCACGCAGTCAATCTGATCTAGAAAGGCATATGTATCGTCGCAGGTCAGCATGGGGGGCGTATCGAATAACATGATGTCGGGCTGATACCGCTCTTCCATCCGATCAATGACATGGGCCGCATCTTTGTCCTGAAGCAACTCGGCTGACTCCGGGACCGAGTGGCTATTCAGAGCAAAAGCCAACTTTTCATCATAGCAAACGATGTGATCTTCTGGCTGACTTTCACCTTCCAACGCTTTAGCAAAGTGATATTCACCTGTTTGCAGCAACTTGTGAATCGATGGGCGGCGCAGGTCGAGATCGACCAATATCACCCGGGTATTTCGCTGACGCGCAAAGCTAAAAGCTAGATTCAGACACAGAGTTGTCTTGCCACAGGCAGAACCGGGCGATGCGATTGCGACCCGGCGCCAGTTATTGCTTTGCATCTGATGCATCATACGTGTGCGCAACACATCGAAGGATACAGATTCTGTAGTCGCCTCGTGGCCGGAAATACGTGCCCGCATCAACTGCTTCGGATTCAATTTATACTTGGGCAGGTCTGCCCACAGCTTTTCCTTAAGTGAAGCAGGAGACCCCTCTGGCTGCAGTGTTTCGACCGGCGTCGGCGCGGAGGTCTGCTCCTTTTTATCTGCATCAGAAACTCTCCGCGCTTCGCGGGCTTTCTGGATGGCAGTTTGAATACGTTCCATAACCTTCGTGTCCCGTTATCCCAAATTCAACCGATCAAGCAAATATGTCGCGCCAAGCTTTTCGGCGACCTTTTCGATAACAAGATCAAGTGGCAAGTAATATAAGTGAATGAGATACAAAGCCGCAACTGCACCCACGATCGGAAGGCACAGCCCAGCGACAATCATGCTGCGACGGATAGCGATCTCGCGTCTCGTCCACATATATGGCACAGTTCCAAAAACAGGTTCGCCAAGACGCGAGGATATATCGACAGGTCTACGTACCGTCGAATTGAGGACCTCTAGTAGTACGAACAGCCCCCCTGCCAACGCCAAACCGGCGGCCATCCCAATGGCTGCAACTTTTTTGCGACTAGGTTCCGCTGGGAACGTCGGTACAGTGGCATGTTCTGTCACGGTGATGCGCTGGCCGCGAGATTGCGCCTCGATTTGATCGCCGGTGCGAGCCTCAGCGAGGCTGGCCGTCGCCTGAGTGTATTGCAATTGCAGATTATCATAGTCCCGCTCGAGCGTGCCAAGGGCAATCGCATTAGTTGGCGTGGCCTCGATGGATTGGGCCAGTAATTCCAGTTCGGTATTGATGTCGGTTTTTTGAGCCTCGATGAAATCGATCTGCCCATCGATATCGGAAACTTGGAGGTCGAACGCTGTGAAATTGGGTGCCGTTTCAGTGCCAAGACCCAATTGGATATTGGCCGCCTCCAACGCCGCGATCTGACCGTCCAGCGACCGAATGCGCGGATGATCAGATGAATAGATTACAAGAGCCGAGGCCCGCTCGTCCTGCAATTGCCGCAGACGGCGCTGTTCCGGCGTCAGGCTCTCACCGGCCAGGTCCGAACGCCCAGTCCGTTCGTAGACTTCAACAAGCCGGGAACGACGGTCGCGCAGACCCGACAGTTCGCGATCCAACTGCAATATACGTTCCTGCAACGAGGACTGGCGTTCACGGCTATAGGTCAGGCTGTCCGGCAAGGCATCTTTATGCGCCTCTTTGAATTCAAGAATCTTGCGGTTTTGCTCTGCCATTTCACCATCCAAACGAGCCACCTCTTGCACAAAAAAGTCCAGCGTTTGCGCCGCAACACCTGTGCGCATTGCCACGTTCTCTTGCAGGATCTGCGTGACCAGTTCGTTGGTAACCCGGGCCGAATTCTCGGCATCCGGCGCCGCAAAAGATACTGTCACAAATGCGGCCTGATTTCGGGTATCAAATGGTAACTGAAGCTCAATCCGTTCTTCCATATCCCAGACGATTTCGTCCGATGTCAAATTTGGTTGGTCGTCATGCACGCCAAAGCGGCGCGACAATTCCAGCAAATTGGCCCTTGCCATAACCCGTTGCTGGATAACCTGCAGAATTTCGACGACGCTAGCCTGCACGGTTGTTGAGGCAAGATCTCCCGGGATCTGCGCGGATTCCACAACCAGCCGAGATTGGGCTTTGTAAACCGGCGGCAGCATAAATGCCGCGTAAATGCCAGCAAGTGTGCAAAACACAATGATAGGGATAATGAAATAGAGCCTGCGCCACACCAAAGAAAGGTAAAACCGGATATCGTTCGTCATGATGTCAGGCCGTTTTTGTCCGAATCCAAACTCGCGGCGAAAAAGGCACCATCGTTGAGGACCATCTCTACCGTGTGCTGCACGACGCCTTTGCGGCCTCGCGTAAAGGCATAAACCATCGACAGATCGCAAAGCTGATTAACCAAACGCGGCACTCCTTTTGTGGACTCGTAGATCTGATCGGTTGCGGCCGGGCTGAAAAAATTGCGTTCGGCCCCTGCTACATCAAGTCTGTGTGCCACGTATTTGCGCACTGTTTTCTTATCCATTGACTTCAAGTGGAAACTCGACGCCACTCGTTGCGCAAACTGACGCATTTCTGGGCGACGGATGATTTCCTGTAGCTCGGGTTGTCCAACCAGGACCAACTGCAACAATTCATCCTTGTTTGAATTGATGTTCGTGAACATCCTGAGCTCTTCCAGCGATTCAGATGTCAGGTTCTGAGCTTCGTCAAATATCAGGATCACCCGGTGACCTTTGGCATATTCCTCAATCAAATGGGCCTGGAAATTGGCAAAGAGGTCGACATAGGTAGCATCAGCAGGGGCGGGCTGATCCAACGCCATTAAGACCCAGCGCAACAGCTCGCCACGATCGCCGTGGGCGTTTGAGATCAAGCCGATCTTCACATCACTCCCGACGCTTTTCAGAAGATGGTGCAACAGCGTTGTCTTGCCAGCCCCCACATCGCCGGTAATCAGGGTGATCGGCGCTCGTGTCAGGATGCCGTACTCCAGCATCGTGTACGCCTGAAGATGAGCTTTCGACCAGAAAATGAATTCCGGGTCGGGTAACAGGGAAAAAGGCCGCTCGGTTAACCCGAAGTGAGCGGAGTAGATGTCAAGCGAACTAGAGTTGTCGCTCGGTGTTTGGCTGGGACGAATATTCAAATCCTCGTACTCATTTACTTGCGCCAACATATCCGAACTCTCGGATATCCCCATAGTGGTTCGGGAATTCAGACTTTTTAGCGCTACACTCTAAACTACAGCTACTATTTACTTACCACCTCTCGTAGCAAACACATGTGATTTAGGCCACAACTTAAGCGGTTTTTCGGGCAACGCGTACAAGACCAGTCATCCTGCGGGGATGAGTATAAAGATATCAATCCCGAATCCCCGTCATTGTCTCAGAATTCCCTCGCACTTCAGCATAGCACAACCCGAGTATGTGCAAAGTGAACGTTTGCTTCAGCATTTCAAGGGTTTTTGCGTCGAGAACAGACCATGACGCACCCACGCAAAGCGTCGTAATGTGCCGTAATTCATTTGCAAAGGTTGCTTCACTGGCATCTGCGGTCAGACTCATCGACTGAAATGGCTGCAAATTTGGAGCCTGCATGTCGGGCAGAGCAGCTGAATTTTATTCAGATTCGCCAATGAATTTTCGACGCGCATTGGAAACAATCGCGACCTGATGCCGCTATTGTGAAGAACTCGAGCGCTCGACGAGTCAGCGCTCGATACAGTGTGAGAGTTGTCCGGGCTAAAGCTTCTGCTTAGCCAACTTGGTAGAATCTCCGAAAAGGCGCTATCTGAACGGGGTTACCGGCCGGTTCTTTCTCTTTGACAGACTCGAAACCGGGGCTTACTCCACTTTTGGCGGTGTCCGATTGCTCTGGCATCATCGTCAACGGGGCCCAGGGGTCAGCCATCTGGCTGGTCCAAGTTTACCGGGCTCTGGTTTATTGTGTATCGCTGCGGTCCGTCCGCGATGTAAGTAATGAGTAAAAAAGCCGATTGGAGACAATCTGACCATGGCGTTACAATTCGATATCGGCATTCTGGGACACTCTGGCTTTGTTGGTTCAACCCTCGCGCGAGCTCTGCCGGATGCGCATAGGTTTAACTCTCGCACCGTGCAAAACGCCGAAGGCCAGAGATTTGACACGCTATATTGCGCTGCCGCGCCCGGTTCGATGTTTGAGGCCAACAAGTATCCGGACCGCGACGCCCAACGCATTGATGCATTGATCGCCTCGCTTTCACGGATGCAAGCGCGCAGATTTGTGCTGATTTCAACAATCGCCGTACTGGACCGTTTCGATGGCGGATATACTGAAACTAATGCAAATTATCAGGAAACCGTCGCCTATGGCGTCAACCGCAGAAGGCTAGAGCAAGCCTGTCAGGCCCATTTCCCGCAATGCCTAATCGTTCGCTTACCAGCCTTGTTCGGGCCCGGCTTGATGAAGAACTTCATCTTCGACCTGATGAATCCCATGCCCACCATGCTGAATTCGGCCGCTTATGAAAAGCTGGAAACCCAGCTCCCGGCCTCATTGACCCCAACGTTAGGTAAAATTTACTCCGCCGATGATGCAGTTGGTATGTACGTGATCGATCGTGCTGCACTAGCAGCATTGCCGGATCGGGCTGAATTGACGGCCGAGGCGGATCACGTTGGCATTAACGCCGTCATGTTCCACAACTGCCAAACCACCTATCAGTTCTATGAAATGACGCGACTGAATTCGGACATCAACCTTGCGCTGGAGGCCGGGCTGGATGTTCTGCACCTTGCGCCAGAACCGCTTATGGCATCCGAAGTTCATCGCGCCCTCATCGGACGGAACATGCCCGAAACTGCCGGAAAACTTCACCAGGAAGACATGCGCACTCAACACGCTGGGCTTTTCGGCCAAGACGGTCCATACAATCGCTCCGGCGATGACGTACTGGCGGCACTGACCAGTTTCTTCTCAGCCTCGATGGAAGGTTGAGCAATGCAATATGCCGTTTCAAATATCGCCTGGACCGCAGATGATCGCCGCGACGTCTATGCCAGGCTACAGGCTGAGGGCATTACTGGGCTAGAGATCGCCCCTGGCCTACTGTTCAACACTGCAGACGACCCGTTCGAGCCAACTGATGCCCAGATCGCGTCAGTTCGGGGCGAACTTGAAGAATTCGGGCTGAAGATCGTTTCGATGCAGTCTCTGCTTTTCGGAGTCGAAGGCGCCGATTTATTAGGCGAAGATACTGGACGGATGGCCTTTGAACGGGGATTGAAACGCGCAATCACTTTGGCAGGACGGCTCGAGATACCCAATCTTGTGATGGGCTCACCCAAACAGCGCCAGCGACCACCGGAGATGCAACCGGACGCTGCTGTCGACAGGGCCATCGAAATTCTGACACCGCTTGCTGACGCCGCCGCAGCTGCGGGCACAATAATCGCGATGGAGTGCAACCCCGGCGAATATGACACCAATTTCCTGATAACACCCGATGAAACGCTTGATTTCGTGAAACGCGCTGATCATGCTGCAATCATGCTGAATTTCGACGTTGGTGCGACGCTGCTGACCGGCACATTTGATCGGGTCAAGGATCAGTTGACTGCGGCGGGCCCGACGCTCAGCCATGTCCATATCAGCGAACCGTTTCTCGCCCCCGCACCTGCAAGCCCGGAAGATGCGGCACTGGTGCTGCACACCTTACACACACTTGGATACCAGCGCGCGGTTTCGATCGAGATGCGCCGGCCCGAAGATGGGCTTACCGGTCTGGATGCGGCGCTTAGCAACCTGTCGGCGGCACGTCATCTCAGCGGAGGTGACCCATGAGCGGACCGAAGCTGCGCGACGACATCCTGATATCTGTATGCTTCACAGACGCCTACGTCCCCGACACTGCGGTTCCGCATATTGCGGCGACTGCGGAAATATTAAAGAACAACTACCGCTATTGGGAAATACTCGTCGTCAACGAAACCGGCTACGATACTGCCATGGAAGAGGCGCTGATCACGGTCCCGAACGTACGCTATCTGTCGGTGGTACGCGGGTTGGACAACAGTCAACGCCGGGTCATTGCCGCCTCGGAAGCGATCGGAGACTTTGTGGTAATCACCTCGGTGAACGAGGTGAACAGCTTCGATATTCCCGCAATGATCGACGAAGCACAGGACTACAACGCTGTTGTCTTGGGTCAGCGCAAGGCCATGGTGATGGCCGAACCTTTCATCGCAATTCTTGGCCGTGCCAGCGGATTTCAGGCCAGCACCCGCGACATGCAGACCATCACAATACCGCGTACGGCCCTGAATCGCCTGCTCAACGATGCAAACCCCGTGCTGGCCCTGCGCTTCCCGCCTCGGGACAACTCACTGACGGTGCTTCGGCGCGCACCCGACGTCAAAGGTGCCGTAACAGTTCACGAATCCACCTGGGTGGCGCGCACAACCAGCCGGTCT
The DNA here is from genome assembly GCF_059610325.1 of Ruegeria sp. YTSA064. Classification (NCBI taxonomy): domain Bacteria; kingdom Pseudomonadati; phylum Pseudomonadota; class Alphaproteobacteria; order Rhodobacterales; family Roseobacteraceae; genus Ruegeria; species Ruegeria sp. YTSA064. The sequence continues at coordinate 68,266 of NZ_JBXWNK010000018.1, read as the reverse complement.
GACCTGCTACTGCGGATGGTGACCGAAGCGGGACCTTCACTGCTGAGTGCCGTGGCATTGTTTTCTGCATTCATGTTTGTCAGCGCGGTGCTTTTTGCGATCTATGTGGTGGTCATATATCTCACCAAAACAGATATCGCCGAAGGCTGGACCACCCTGTCGCTTTCGATTTCGGGTATGCTCGCGTTCCTGGGTGCCGCTCTGTTTGCGATTTGTGTGACCTTGCGCAAAGCGATGGAGATCATACGCGGCCGTACAGTCGATTATCTGGTGGCCGAGCGCAGCTCGGTTGATCTGTTTGAAAGCGTGTCGAATGCGCTCAATGTCGATACAGATGGCACCGAAAAGCTTGAAGATCGGCAAGAAGCCCCCGCGCCAACCGCATTAGTACATAAGCGTTCGGCAGGTGGTGCACCGTGACCTCGCCGCGTCGAGTCAAGTATCTGGTGATAGGCGGCGGGTTCTATGGTTGTTGCCTGGCCCTGTTTTTACGCTCGACTACGCGCGATGTCGTTCTGGTCGAAGCAGGATCCGAGATCATGACGCGCGCATCGCGGGTCAATCAGGCGCGCTTGCACTCAGGCTTTCATTACCCGCGTTCGATGTTGACTGCGTTGAAATCACGCAAATTGTGCCATCGTTTCGCCAATGATTTTCCCGATGCGATCGTATCTGATTTCCAGATGCTCTATGCCGTGGCGCGTCAACGTTCGAAAGTGTCTGCCAATCGATTTCGCAAAATGTTCGAGAATATGAAGGCGCCGATTGCGTTGGCGTCGCGGCAGGAAGCCGCATTGTTCGATGACGACCGGATCGAGGCGGTTTTTCGCGCGAATGAATTTGCCTTTGACTACTCTGTCCTGGCAAATCAACTGGCGGCCCGGATGGATGCGCTCAATCTCGATTTGCGGCTTGGGACCGAGGTCTTGTCCATCGACGACAACTCAGATGCACATGCAGCGGTCGTTCATTTGTCGGATGGCAGCGAAATTCTTGCAGACCACGTATTCAACGTTACCTATGCCCAGATCAACCACGTGCTCCGTCAATCCGGTCTGCCTCAGGCGCGTCTTAAACACGAAATGACAGAGCTTGCCCTCGTTGATCCGCCCGACGAGATGCAGGGCTATGCGGTCACGGTGATGGATGGGCCGTTCTTTTCGCTCATGCCCTATCCAGCGGCAGGAAAGTATTCGCTGACCCATGTGCGTTACACTCCGCATGTCAGTTGGACGGATCAATCAAGACCGGTTTCACCATACGACGCTTTCGCCCGGCTTGAGCCTGAAAGTCGACTCAGACACATGGTTCTGGACGCGTCCCGGTATCTGCCTTGCGTTGGGGGCATTTCGGGCGGAGATTCGATCTATGAGGTCAAAACGGTTCTGGTAAAGAACGAAGTTGACGACGGACGCCCAATTCTTGTCCACGAAGAACCGCGCGGTGGTCGAGTCACATCTGTGCTGGGCGGTAAGATCGACAATATTTATGATCTGTTTTCCCATCTACGCACCCAGCATGTTGCGCTGAAACGAGCGGACTTTCGATATATCCTTGCGGACAGAGACGGCCATGTCACGGAAACGGCATGAGTTTCTGCGATATGGCGCCACGGTGGCGCTTGGCCTGATCGTCGATCTGGCCGCCGCGCGCAGTGTGTTGGCGATTGGTGTCCCGATTGAACTCGCCGCCGTTATCGGTGTGGCCTTTGGTGCGATCTTTAACTTTGTCGTTCTCGATCTTTGGGCCTTTGCCGGGCAAAAGGCAATAGGCTCCGGCTCGCGACGGCTTCGGTATCTGGGGGCGCTTGGCGTCACCATGGCAGTTCGAGCTGCAGCGGTCTGGGTATTGGCCGCCCTGCTTCCTGCACAGACAGCGCCTATGGTGATCTTGTGCCTGGCAGTCGGCGTGTCTTTCACCGCCAATTTTTTGCTTTCAAAACACTGGGTTTTTCAACGCGACGATCAGCCCCAATCAACATCTGGAGAATGATCGGATGTCCCCAAGTACCGACACCGAATATCAGGACGCTGCGCCATCGCTTGCCGCCGTTGACGATGCGAGTTGGCAGGTGCCGGACTTCGATAGCCTAGAGTTGGGCCCGAAACTGCATGACGCTGTGCTGGTGATACCTGTCTTGAACGAGGGCAAGCGGATTCAAGGGCAGTTGCGCAATCTTGCCGCGCTGAACCACCCAGTTGACATCATTATAGCCGATGGAGGATCGACCGACGGCTCGCTGGAAGAGGGTTTCCTGCGCGACGTCGGTGTGCGCGCACGATTGACCAAAACCGGGCCCGGAAAACTCAGTGCTCAACTTCGCATGGCTTATGCTTGGGCATTGAAGCAAGGGTACCAAGGCATCGTGACTGTGGATGGTAACGGGAAAGATGGCATGGATGCCGTTCCTCTGTTTTTGCAGAAATTGTCGGAAGGCTATGACTATGTTCAGGGCTCGCGCTATCATCCGGATGGCACCCACAAAAACACGCCGCTCGAACGTACGGTGGCAAACCGCATGATCCACGCGCCGATGCTGAGTCTGGCATCGGGCTCGAAGCTGACAGACACAACAAACGGCTATCGCGCCTATTCTGCAAGTTATCTTCTCAATCTTGCCGTGCAGCCGTTCCGTGACGTGTTCAACGCTTATGAGCTATTGTTCTATCTCAGTGTGCGCGCCGGGCAGCTTGGGCTGCGTGTCACCGAAGTTCCGGTGTCACGCAGCTATCCCAAGAGTGGCAAAACCCCCACCAAGATCGCGGGGTTTTCCGGCAAGTTGAAGATCCTGCAACAAACACTGGCTGCCGCGTTGGGGCGGTATTCACCTTAAAACTGATCCGGCGATAGTCAGAACAAGCTTTCTAGATATTTGCTCATCTGGAAAATCTCCAGCACCAAAGCTCACCATAAGGTGAGCGCCGTCAGACAAAAGCACATGGCTTTTTCAGCTGTTTTCGCTACACTGCGCCCGCAGGTTTAATTAGTTGTTTGTTTCATCACAGAGGCTCCCGAGCTTTGGAGAAAATAACGGTTCCCCAATCAACCAACGGCATCAACACGGGCCTTTCGTCCCTGTCGGGCTGGGGTATGTTCTGGCTGATCGTGATGACGATTGCCTCATTCATTCTGTTTCAGGACGGCATCAATGAACTGTTCGAGGCCTGGAGCCTGCCTGAATACAGCCATGGACCGCTCATCCCGCTATTGTCTGCGCTGCTGTTTCTGAGGCAACTCAAAACGGTGCCGGTCATCACCGGTCCGCTGCCCGACCGCAAACCGGGTGTGATCCTGTTTGCTTTTTCCCTATGCCTGGCAATTGCAGGAAAGCTGATCCAGATCGGCGATATTGTCGCCTATGCAATGATCCTTTGGGTCGGAGCCATATTGCTGATCAGCTTTGGATGGCAGCGCGGGCGTAACTTCTGGCCGCCGGTCTTGCATCTGATTTATATGCTGCCTCTGCCCGTCGGCCTTTATTACGGGGTTTCAACATATTTGCAGGGGGTTTCGTCGGAACTCGGAGTTTATTTTCTGCGGTTTTTGCAGGTGCCAGTGTTTCTGCAGGGCAACATCATCGATCTCGGGGTCTACAAGCTGCACGTGGCCGAGGCCTGTTCCGGCCTGCGTTATCTGTTTCCGATCCTAAGTTTTTCTTACATCTTTGCGGTACTGTATCGAGGCCCAACCTGGCACAAGGCCGTTCTTTTGCTGGCCGCCGCACCGATCGCGGTTTTCATGAACTCGGCCCGCATCGCCTTGGCCGGGCTGGTCGTAAACACGTATGGCATGGAGTATGTCGAAGGGATTTCTCATTTCTTCGAAGGCTGGGTGATCTTCGTCGCCTGCATCCTGTTGCTGTTCGCACTGGCGTGGCTGATGCTGTTTCTGCGGCGTGACAAGATGGGTTTGGTCGAGGCGCTGGATCTGGACACAAGCGGGCTGTTACAGCAGGCAGCCCGGATACGACACATTCAGCCCTCGGGCGCCCTGATTGGATGCACCATCCTGGCTATGATAGTAGCGATCCTGTGGTCAGCCATCCCTACGCGCGACACAACCATCCCGATTGTACGCGACCCATTTGCCCTGTTTCCGACCCGCATCGGCGACTGGCAAAGCGGCCCGGCCCGGGTGCTCGATCCAACGGTCGCGCAGATCCTCGCCGCCGATGACTATTATTCGGCAGAGTTGCAACGACCAGGAGATCTGCAACCGGTCGATCTGTTCATGGCGTGGTACGCGGATCAGAACCAGGGGGGTGTTCATTCCCCAGAAGTCTGTCTGCCGGGTGGAGGTTGGGAAATTGCCCAATTGGAACAGATTGATGCGCCGGTTGCAGGGGATCAGGCCTTTACGTTGAATAAGGCGATCATCCAGCAGGGCCAGACCCGCATGCTTGTCTATTTCTGGTTCGAACAACAGGGGCAGCGCACCGCATCGGGATTTTGGGCGAAACTGCAGCTTCTGAAAGGCAAGATTATCAACGGGCGTAACGACAGCGCCCTAATCCGCCTGATCACGCCCATCGAGAGCACCGAGAACGACGCAATGGCACAGGCCAAGGCGCGCCTTGACGCCGCTACTCGGGACATTTTGTCAGAGTTACCTCGTTTTTCTCCGGGACTCCCGAGTACCAAAGCATTCGATACAACGCCTTTAAGTCGTTGACAAAATCCCGGACTATACAAACAACTATCCCTGCGCTGCAAAGCTGCGCTCCGCAGGACCGTGAAACGGGAAATTTGGAATAATGGACATTAAACTTCTTGATATCCCCGATATCCGACTGATCACGCCCCGGCGTTTCGGCGATCACCGCGGTTTTTTTGAGGAAACCTACAACCACGACAGCTTTGTCAACCATGGCATCGAGACTGTGTTCGTGCAGGATAATCATTCGCTGTCCCGATCCGCAGGCACGGTGCGCGGCCTGCATTTTCAAGCCCCGCCGCGCGCTCAGGCCAAACTGGTTCGCTGCGGGCGTGGGCGGTTTTTTGATGTTGCCGTCGACATCCGCAGAGGGTCGCCGACCTTTGGTCTATGGGTTGGCGCAGAACTCAGCTTTGAGAATGGCCGGATGCTGCTGGTTCCTGCCGGGTTTGCCCACGGCTTCATGACGTTGGAGCCGGAGACAGAGATTGTCTACAAATGTTCGGACACCTACGCGCCGGAAACAGAAGGCGCCCTTCGGTGGGATGATCCCGATATTGGAATTAATTGGCCCCTCGACATGGCCGAATCCAAAATATCAGATAAAGATAAAGCAGCCCCATTTTTGCGAGATATAGAGTCCCCGTTTACGATTGAGGATGGTTAATGAAAATTATGGTTACGGGCGGTGCTGGCTTTATCGGCTCTGCCGTTGTTCGGCGAGCGATTGCCTATGGACATTCGATCGTAAATGTCGACGCCCTCACCTACGCGGCCTGTCTGGATAACGTCGCTTCCGCATCAGAGTCGCCTGAATACGCGTTTGAACATGCGGACATTCGGGATGCCTCAGCGATGTCTGCGATCCTGTGCAAATATCAGCCCGACGCGATCATGCATCTGGCCGCCGAAAGCCATGTCGACCGCTCAATCGACGGTCCTGCGACCTTTATCGACACCAATGTAACCGGGACATATGTGTTGCTGGAAGCGGCCCGCGCCTATTGGATGGATGCAGGTCGCCCCGAGACCTTCCGGTTTCACCATATCTCAACCGACGAAGTCTTTGGCTCGCTGGGCGAGACCGGGTTTTTCACCGAAGACAGCCCCTATCAACCCAATTCTCCCTATTCTGCCTCGAAGGCAAGCTCGGATCATCTTGTCCGCGCCTGGCGCGAAACCTACGGTCTGCCGGTGGTTATGACCAATTGCTCGAACAATTACGGCCCCTATCAGTTTCCGGAAAAGCTGATCCCGGTAGTGATCCTGAATGCATTGTCCGGCAAACCGATCCCGATCTACGGGGCTGGTGACAATATTCGCGATTGGCTGCATGTCGAAGATCATGCCAAGGCGTTGTTGCTGGTGTTAGAAAAAGGCAAACTGGGTCGAAGCTACAATATTGGCGGCGAAAACGAGATGACCAATCTAGATCTGGTCCGGATGATCTGTGCAATTTTGGACCAGTTGAAGCCAGGCAAGACGCCTTATGCCGATCTGATCACCTTTGTCACTGACCGCCCCGGTCATGACCGCCGCTATGCCATTGATCCGAAACGCATTCGGGAAGAGCTGAACTGGCGCCCCACCTTCACACCCGAAACTGGCCTTAAGCAGACCGTGCAGTGGTATCTGGACAACGACGCATGGCTCAACGCCCTGCATACCCGAAGCGGCGTAGGTGAGCGGCTCGGGATTGCGCGATGAAGGCGCTGGTCTTCGGCTATACCGGTCAAGTGGCGTCAGAGCTGCACAGACGTGCAGGCGTGCATGGTGTCACACTCGAAGCGTTAGATCGATCCCGGGCCGATCTGTCCGACCCCGTCGCTTGTGCTGAAATAATTCGTCGTGCGGATGCAGACGTGATCATCAATGCCGCCGCCTATACAGCGGTTGATGAGGCCGAAAAAGAACCGGATTTGGCCCAGCTGATCAACGGAGATGCGCCCGGTGCCATGGCACGCGCCGCGGCAGCGCGCGGTCTGCCGTTCCTGCACATCTCAACCGACTATGTCTTCGACGGATCAGGCAGAACCCCGCACGCGATCAAAGACTCGACCAGTCCACTAGGGGTATATGGCCGAACCAAGCTGGAAGGAGAACGCCGGATTGCCGAGGCCGGAGGCTGGCACGCCATTCTGCGCACAAGCTGGGTGTTTTCTGCGCATGGGAAGAACTTTGTAAAAACCATCCTTCGGTTGGCCGAAAACCGGGACACGCTGTCTATCGTGGCAGATCAGATCGGGGGGCCAACGCCTGCCGCTGATATTGCCGAGACACTTTTGGCGATCGCTAAGGCAGCCCCCGCATTCGAGGGCGGCGTGTTTCATTACGCGGGCGCGCCGGATGTCAGTTGGGCAGATTTCGCCCGTGAAATTGTTTCACAAGCGGGTTTGGCTTCTCAGGTCAATGATATCCAAACCGCAGACTACCCGACCCAGGCCACAAGGCCACTGAATTCACGCCTCGATTGTTCACGGCTCATGGAAATACTTAATATCCCACAGCCCGATTGGAAAGCCGGCCTGACCGATGTTCTGGCCGAATTGAATGCCCTGAGCGACTAGTATTTGAGAGGATAAGCTATGCAACGCAAAGGTATTATTCTTGCCGGTGGATCCGGCACACGGCTTTACCCGATCACCATGGCCGTCTCAAAACAATTGCTGCCGATCTATGACAAGCCGATGATCTTTTATCCCCTCAGTGTTCTGATGCTGTCCGATATCCGCGAGATTGCGATCATCACCACGCCTCAGGATCAGGATCAGTTCCAGCGTCTGTTAGGCGATGGCAGCCAATATGGCCTGTCCCTGACTTGGATTACACAGCCCTCCCCTGATGGCCTGGCGCAAGCCTACATACTGGCAGAGGAATTTTTGGCAGGAGCGCCATCCGCGATGATCTTAGGTGATAATATCTTTTTCGGCCATGGCCTGCCCGACCTGTTACGCGTTGCAGATGCGCAAGTTCAGGGCGGTACAGTGTTCGCCTATCGCGTGGCTGACCCCGAACGCTATGGCGTGGTCGATTTTGATGGAAACAAAGCACGCGCAATCATCGAAAAACCCAAGATACCACCGTCGCATTATGCAGTTACGGGATTGTATTTTCTGGATGCGGACGCGCCCGCCCGCGCTCGGCAAGTCCAACCCTCCGCGCGCGGTGAGCTTGAGATCACATCTCTACTCGAAACCTACCTGGCCGAGGGGAGGTTGGACGTTCAAACCATGGGTCGAGGCTTTGCGTGGCTGGACACGGGCACGCATGGGTCACTGCTGGATGCCAGCAATTTCGTCCGCACGTTGACCGACCGCCAAGGCATGCAAACCGGAAGCCTTGACGAAATCGCCTGGGCTAATGGCTGGATCGATGATCAAGCCTTAGCCGAACGCGCAAAGCTGTTCTCTAAGTCCACTTATGGTGAATATCTAGAGCTGCTTCTAAAGTAATCGCTGAGTCGATACCAAGTCTTCTGCGGGCAGTACTCCGATTCAGTCTGATCGCATCACAGTCATTGAAGCTTTTTTGGCAACAATAAGACCTGCAAAGCGCTGATCGTTCACTCAACTTATGATACCGCCCACCAGAGGACACTTTTTTGTCAAAATTCAAAATTTTAGATGGTAACAACGGCTACTTTCTGACAATTTCGGATCAGTGTTACCGATTTACTTGGTTAGGATAGTTCGCGCCATGCTCAGAAGGCTTCTGGCAATTGCATCTGCCGTCGCATGTATAGCGACCACATCAAATGCCACTCCTGTAACTTTGGATTTTACCGGCACTCGCGGCGGCGACCTTGACCGTGTAGGAATACGCGCGGCAACTTTCGATGAAGGTGGTATTTCCGGATCTGTCTGGTCTGGCTCAACTGTGTACGGCGGCCTCTTCTCAACCATCACGGCCCATCGTAATGGGATTGGTGTTGATAATGGCTCGTATAACGACAATTCAAGGATTGATGGTAGTCGCGGCGACGATTGGCTGACCTTCACATTTGATTCCGCAGTTGAGCTTGTGTCGGTCACGTTCGCCAGCTTCACCGCATATCGAAAAGGCAGATTGGGTTGGCGGCGTGACGACGATGACGCCTGGGTCGATGTGCACGGAGACGGGCAGCCTGGCACATTCACCGATGAAAGGACTTTCTTCTTCGGCGATAACACCATTGCTCGCGGATTTTCTGTGGCAGCATTCGGCGCCAACGATGATTTCGTCGTCTCCAGCGCAACTGTTGCTGCGGTTCCACTGCCCTCGGCAGCTCTGTTGCTGATGGGCGGTCTTGCTGGGTTTGGCCTGATACGTCAACGTCAACGTCGGCGTGTTGCCTGATATCAGCTTGTTTCAGAACCAATTCAGAGCCTGCCTGGACCGGCAGGCTTTTTAGCAACATGACAACCAACAGAGCGAATCAGATTGCACAACCCGGCTCACCCTCAAAGACAAAGAGGCAAAGATTGGCAATTTGCTGCACTTAGGAAAGTTAAGAAATGAACCTCAACTCAAAATTGTTTGCACTTCTACAATACGGAACAATGGCAGTTAAAGTGCTCAATTGTGCTTCAAATAAGGCGAAAAAATGTCGTTCGGACCAGATTCACGCTTTGAGAAGTTGCTAAAAACTGTATAAACTGGTTCACGTACTTGTGGTACAGTTTCGTGGTATATCGTGTCTGCAGCGGTCCGATTCTAAAGGGATATTTTTTTTGCCCCACGGATTGCAGCGTAATGGTGAAGCCAGATTTGGCTTAAGGTTAAAGGTTGATATGTCTATTCAAGATACGAACATTCGCGCCGATTCCAGAGCCTGTGGCACTGTTATACAGGCCGGTCGAGCAGCCAGCGAAACAACTCAAATTTACCGCAGTGTATTCAAACGCCTGCTTGACTTGACTATTGTCCTGTTGGCTTTGCCAATCGTAGCACCCATCGTTTTGGTGTTGGCTCTTCTTGTTGCGCGCGATGGCTCGAACCCATTTTATGCTCAATCTCGTGTCGGCCGCGATGGTCGGATTTTCAAGATGTGGAAACTGCGCTCGATGGTTCCGAATGCGCAGTCGATGCTTGATGATTACCTGTCCGCAAACCCGGAGGCCCGCAGCGAATGGGACGAAACTCAAAAGCTGCAGAACGATCCCCGCATCACGCAGTTCGGCCTTGCGCTTCGCAAAACATCTCTGGATGAACTGCCGCAGTTGTGGAACGTGCTGATGGGTGAAATGAGCTTGGTCGGACCACGCCCGATGCTTCCCGAACAGCGAAAGCTGTATCCGGGCGAGGCCTATTTCTCATTGCGCCCCGGCATGACAGGGTCGTGGCAAGTGTCCGAGCGCAATGCCACCTCCTTCGCAAGTCGCGCCGAGTTCGACACTTCCTACGCCAGAAATTTGAACCTCAAAACCGATCTGGGTATCTTGTACTCCACGGTTGGCGTGGTCGTCCGAGCCACGGGCATCTAAGCGAGTATTCTCAACTGCAGCGTAGCTGTGCCGCGCCAGCCCAAGGCTTCCCTGGACTGGCGCAATGAGTTTTCCACCTTAGGATTGTGGAGCATTCGGAAACCATTGATGTACGCTCTTCTTTCCTGAATATCCCGGCCCTAAGGCTCGAATACGACATTTTCTTAACGTTATAAGGCTCCTGCACCACAATGATGGGGATCGAGTGCCGCAAAGGCCATAAAATTCAGAGCACATGCACCACTTTCGTTTGGCAATCCCTACAGCGGGACATAAACTCAAACCGGTTTATTAATGGATGGTTCTACAGTGAGTATTTCTGCCAGGGACGGCGACATCGCAATCGTTGGCATGGCCGCGCATCTGCCTGGCGCGTCTTCGATTGAAGCCTATTGGTCCAATCTGCGTGAGGGGGTGGAATCGATCCGCCAACTCAGCAGAGAACAGCTTCTTGCAAACGGTGAAACACCGCACCTGCTTGAGCGGCCGGACTATGTTCCCTTCGCCGCGCCTTTGGACCGGTTCGAAGAATTCGACGCCGAGTTTTTCGGGCTGTCGCCGAAGGAAGCCGCCATCATGGATCCGCAGCACCGCCAGTTTCTGGAGGTGGCATGGGAGGCACTGGAAAACGCCGGTCATCCGCCTGAGAGCTTTCCTGGTCCCATCGGTGTATTCGCCGGATGCGGAATGGGCAGCTATTTCTATTTCAACGTCTGTTCGAACCGGGATCTGGTCGACGATGTGGGCATGTTTCTGTTGCGCCACACGGGCAATGACAAGGATTTCATGTCCACACGGCTCAGCCATATCCTCGACCTCAAAGGGCCAAGTGTGAACGTGCAGACCGCGTGTTCGACTTCGTTGGTTGCAACCCATTACGCAACACAGGCCTTACTGACTGGTGAGTGCGACATGGCAATTGCCGGAGGGGTCACGATCGAGCTGCCCCACAACAGGGGCTATGTCTACAAAGAAGGCGAAGTACTGTCGCCTGATGGCCACTGCCATGCCTTCGATCATCGTGCGCAAGGTACTGTTTTTGGGTCAGGTGCAGGCGCTGTTGTCCTGCGCCGTTTGTCTGACGCAATTGAGGATGGGGACCATATCTGGGGCGTGATCCGGGGCACGGCGATCAACAATGACGGGGCAGCTAAAGCCGGGTATTTGGCTCCGTCTGTCGATGGTCAGGCTGCTGCGATATCCGAGGCCCATGTGATGGCCGACGTTCAGGCCGACACGTTGGACTACATCGAATGCCACGGGACCGGCACTTATCTGGGTGATCCGATCGAGGTTGCGGCCCTGACCCAGGCGTTTTCGGAAACCACGGACGAGACCGGTTTCTGCCGGTTGGGTTCAGTCAAGACCAATATTGGCCATTTGGATACCGCCGCCGGGGTCGCCAGCTTGATCAAAACCTCGCTGGCACTGCACCACAGGCAGATCCCGCCCAGCCTTGGGTATGAAAAGCCCAACCCTGCCATCGATTTCGAAAACAGCCCGTTCCAGGTGAACGACACCCTCACCGATTGGGTTCCGCACAACGGCCCACGACGAGCGGGTGTCAACTCTTTGGGCGTCGGCGGGACCAACGCACACGCTATTCTGGAAGAAGCGCCTGAGCGGGCCGCGTCCCAACCTTCGGACTGGCCGTTTCAGATCCTCACTCTCTCGGCACGAGGCAAGAAAGCGTTGGATGCCAACAGTGCCGCATTGGCCGAGCATTTGCGCGCCAATCCAGATCAGAATTTGGCGGACATCGCCTGGACCTTGAAAAACGGGCGGCGCGGGTTTGAAAAGCGGCGTGTGATCGTCGCTGAAACCCATGAAGAGGCTGCGGCCATACTGGAGGAAAATGATCCGCGCCGGGTATTCACGCACACGGTGATTTCGGACGCGCCCGAACAAGTCTTCATGTTTCCCGGCGGTGGGGCGCAGTATGCTGGAATGGCACGGGACCTCTATGAAACTGAGCCGACCTTTGCCGACTGGATGGACCGCGGTCTGGATATCCTGCAGGCCAAGCTCGATTACGATATCGGCGCAATATGGCTGCCCGAACCGGGACAGGAAGAGGCCGCGGATGAGCGGCTGAAAACCCCTTCGGTGCAGCTGCCGCTGATCATGATCACCGAATATGCGCTGGCGCAGCTCTGGATGGAGTGGGGTGTGCAGCCCGCCGCGCTGGTTGGCCACTCGATGGGTGAAAACACCGCCGCCTGCGTGGCTGGTGTGATGTCGTTCGAGGATTGCATCGGTCTGGTGCATCTGCGCGGGTGCCTGTTCGATACGGTCCCCGCTGGCGGCATGCTCAGCGTCCCTCTGCCCGCCGGCGATTTGCGGCCGCTATTGAGGGATGACCTTGATCTGGGCGCCGTCAACGCCCCCAGCCTGAGCGTTGCAACCGGACCTCAGGCCGCGCTGGACGATCTGGAGGAGCGCCTGCGCAATCAGGGTGTCGACTGCCAGCGCATCCCGATCGATATCGCCGCGCATTCCCGGATGCTCGAGCCGATCCTGCAGGACTTCGGCGACTATTTGCGCTCGATCGAATTGAAGGCACCGCAGATTCCCTTCCCCTCGAACCGCAGCGGTGACTGGATCACTGAGGCCGAGGCCACGGACCCGGAATACTGGGTCGGCCATCTGCGCAACACGGTTCATTTCGCCGACTGCATCACCACGCTGTCTGAAAACCCCGAGCGTATTTTCATCGAGGTCGGTCCGGGCAAAGCGCTGGCTTCGCTGACCGGGCAACATGACAAGGTGGACGCCAATCAGGTGATCAGCAGCCTGCGCCACCCGAATGATGATGTGGCTGACGATGCCTATTTCATGGCCATGCTGGGGCGTATCTGGGCTTTGGGCGGCACGTTCGACTGGGAACAGATCTGGGGTGAGGCGCGCCGCAACCGGGTACCCCTGCCGACCTATGCATTCCAGCGCTCACCCTATTTCATCGAACCCGGCAAGACGCAGGCGGAGACGGCCAGCCAGTGGTTGATGCGCACTGAAGATTCAGCCGATTGGGGCTATCGCGTCGCCTGGACGCCGAAATACGCAACCTGCGACGTCGATGTCACAGGCGATTTGTCAGACGCGCCTCAGGAAAGCTGGCTGATCTTCGCGGATGAGGCCGGGCTTTGCAACAAGCTGACCGAGCGCCTGAAACAGGCCGGTCATGAGGTGGTGACGGTCACGCCCGGCGATGCCTTTGCACGTATCAGCGAAGATCACTATCAGTTGGCCCCCGAACGCGGGCGCGAAAGCTATGATGCGCTGATCCGCGATCTGGTTACGCGGGAACGCAGCCCAACCCGGATCGTGCATGGCTGGTTGCTGACACAGGCCGAAACCTTCCGCCCCGGTGGCAGCTTCTTCCACCGCAATCTGGAGCAGGGCTTTTACAGCCTGTTCTTCCTGGCGCAGGCAATCGGGGATGAAGATCTGCCGATGCCTCTGCATCTCCATGTCCTCAGCTCGGGCGCGTTGCAGGTCCGGGATGAGGCCTTGCCCTATCCGGAAAAAGCCACCGTGACCGGCCCGACCCGGGTGATCCCGCGCGAATTCCCCGGCCTGACCTGTGCGCTGCTGGATATCGATCTACCACAAAGCGCTGGCAAACGCCGGACCCCTGCCTTGCCCGAAGGCCTGACGGATCAGGTGCTGGAAGACCTGCTGGCCCCACCCGCCTCGTTCACGGCGGCAATCCGTGCGGGCAAGCGGTTTGAACAGGGGTATCGACCGCAGGCACTGGAAGAGCCGTCTCTGGAAGACCTACCCCTGCGTGACGGCGGCACCTATCTGATCACCGGCGGTTTTGGGGGTATTGGTCTGACACTGGCCGAGGCGCTAATTTCGAAGGTGAATGCCAATATCGTCCTGCTCGCCCGCGGTGAACTGCCGCCGCGGGACCAATGGGAAAACGTGCTGAACAATTCAGCGCCTCAGGACAAGACCGCCCGCCGTATCCGTGCCGTCGAAAAGCTGGAAGCCGTAGGCGGGAAAGTTCTGCCGATATCCGTGGATGTCAGCAATGTTGAAGAGATGCGTCGTTGCGTGGATCGCGCGACGCAGGAGTTCGGCCAGATCAATGGGGTGATTCATGCGGCCGGCCTGATCGATGACGCGCCGATCATGACCAAGACCATGATGGAGATTGAGGATGTGTTCACACCCAAGATCCATGGCACGCAGGTCATAGACCAGATCTTCCCGGGCGGATCGCTGGATTGGCTGGTTCTGTTCTCGTCCAGCTCAACGGCGACAGCGCCTGTGGGTCAGGTCGATTACGTCGCCGCCAATGACTATCTGAACGCCTTTGCCCGCGCGCGCTCGGGCGGCAAAACGCAGGTTGTGTCAGTCAACTGGGGTATTTGGGCCGATGTCGGCATGGCCGCCGACGCGATGGAGGCACGGACCGGGTCCAGTGAACCGGCTCCTGTCACCTCGGCGGGCGTTCCGATGCTGGATCAGGCAAGCTTTGATGACGCTGGCAACCGCATGCTGAGCGCGACCTATAACGCCCATGATCGCTGGTTCCTGAATGACCACAGAACCAAGGCCGGGCACGCTTTGGTACCCGGCACCGGCTATCTGGAGCTGGCCTCCGAAGCGCTGCGGGTACAGGGCGAAACCGGCCCGTTTGAAATCCGTGACCTGTATTTCCTGCGCCCACTTGCGGTTGCGGACAGTAAAGATCAGCAGGTCCGTCTGCGCCTGCCACGCAGCGATGTTGGCTATGATCTGACGGTCGAGAGCGGATCGGATGACGCGTTCGAGCTGAATGCACAGGCCAGCCTGTCGCTGCTGCCGCTGATCGCACCCGCACCGCTGGATGTTGCGGCCATCGCGGCCCGTTGTGGCACGGCCCATCAGGCCGAGGGTGCGGGGCGCCTGCGGTCCCTGCAGGAGGCGCATCTGAACTTTGGTCCGCGCTGGCGGGTCCTGACCTCAACCGCGCTGGGGCAGGATGAAGGTCTGGCTCATCTGGCCCTGCCCGAAGGCTTGCAGACGGATATCGAGGCGGGCTATCACCTGCACCCTGCCCTGATGGATCTGGCCACGGGCTGGGCGATGGAGCTGATCGCAGGATACCAGGCCTCGCACCTATGGGTGCCGGTCTCGTATCGCTCGGTGCGTGTCTTTGCGCCGCTGCCCGCGCAGATCGTCAGTTGGGTCCGCAACGCGGGCGACAACCGGGCCGAAGGCGAAACCGCCAGCTTCGATGTCACCATCGCTGCGCCAGACGGCACGATCTGCATCGAGGTCGAGGGCTTCTCGATCCGCCGGATGGAGGATTCCGTGGATTTCGCCTTCACCGAAAGCGCGCCTGTCGTCACCTCGGAGGTCGACACCCCAGCGCCCCTATCCCCGGCCGAAGAACGGCTGCGCCATAACCTGTCTCAGGGCATTCCGGCATCAGAAGGGCCGGGCCTGTTCTTCAAGGCGCTGACCAGCGGGCAGTCTCAGATCATCCTGTCCTCGCTGGATCTTGACGGGCTGATTGCACAGGCTGCCGACAGCGGAGCCTCCACCGAAAGCTCGGATCAGAAATTCCAACGGCCCGAGTTGGACTCGGATTACGTTGCGCCGGAAAATGATATCGAACGCCGTCTGGCCGGGTTCTGGCAAGAGCTTCTGGGTGTGGACGAGATCGGTGTCGAGGACAGTTTCTTCGATCTTGGCGGGCACTCCCTGATTGCGGTGCGCCTGTTCGCGCAGATCCGCAAGGCCTACAATGTGGACTTCCCGATCTCGGTCCTGTTCGAGGCCCCGACCATCCGCACATGCGCCGACCTGATCGCCGCCCGCGGCGTGCCAATAGACGCGGGCGAAGACGATGCGCCGGCAACTGCGGCCCCGGCCACACCGGAACGTCGCTTTACCCATCTGGTTCCGATGCATTCCGGCGAGGGCGGACCGAAGACACCGTTCTTCCTGGTGGCTGGCATGTTCGGAAACGTCCTGAACCTGCGCCATCTGGCGCATCTGGTGGGCACCGACCGTCCGTTTTATGGGCTGCAGGCACGCGGTCTTTACGGGGATGAAGAACCACACCGTGATCTGCGCGAAGCGGCCAGAGACTACATCGCCGAAATGCGGCAGGTACAGCCGACCGGTCCCTATATGCTGGGCGGCTTCTCGGGGGGTGGCATCACCGCCTACGAGATCGCGCGTCAGTTGACCGAAGCCGGTGAAGAGATCGCAGCGCTGGTGATGCTGGACACGCCCTTGCCCGTTCGCCACCCGCTGACGCGACGGGATCGTCTGGTAATCCAGTTGCAGGAGCTGAAGAACAAAGGCGCAAGCTATCCGATTCAATGGGCAAAAAACCGGATCGCCTGGGAAATACAAAAGCGTCAGCCCAAGGATGAGATCGCCGAAACTGGCCAACAGTTCCACGATACCGAGATCGAAGCTGCGTTCATGGAAAGCGTGAAAAGCTATCCCCTGAATGCCTGGGACGGACCACTAACCCTGTTCAGGCCACCGCTGGTCGGAAAATGGGAGGTTGCGCCCGGGAAGCTGGTTCACCACGAACGCTACTATCTGACCCATGACAATGACTGGACACCTTGGGCCCCGAATATCGAAGTGTTCGAAGTGCCCGGTGATCACGACTCGATGGTGCTGGAGCCGAATGTGCGGGTGCTGGCAGCGCAGATGAAATCCTGCCTTGAAAATGCAGAACGCCAAATTTTGCGCCCGCGACCCACTCTGCAAGAGGCAGCGGAATAGCCATGCCTGATCCTGTACTTCTGACCGTAATTCTGAACTATAAAACAGCGGACATGACGTTGCGGTCGGTCGAGGCGGCAAAAATAGCCATGGAGGGGATCCCCGGAGAGATCATCGTTGTAGACAACGACTCGCAAGATGGATCTTTCGCGGCGATCTCGACCCATGTTCATGATCAAGGCTGGGATCAGGACAATCGCGTTCGGGTCATTCAGTCAGGGCATAACGGCGGCTTTGGCGCTGGCAACAATGTAGGTATGCGCGCGGGGCTTTCGGACGGAACGCGGCCCGATTACGTCTACATCCTGAATTCCGATGCCTTCCCCGCTCCAGATGCAATTCGCATTTTGCTGGAGCATCTTGAAACCACACCCGAAACCGGGTTTGCGGGCAGCTACATATTCGGCGACGACGAAGAGCCCCACCTGACCAGCTTCCGCTTTCCTTCGGTCGCAAGCGAGTTTGAAAGCAGCATCAACTTTGGCCCCGTCACCCGGTTGTTCAAAAACCGGATCGTACCCATTCCGATCCCGTCCGAAACGCGAACAGTCGACTGGTTGGCCGGTGCCAGCCTGATGATACGGCAACGCGTTCTGGATGAGATCGGTCTATTTGATGAGACGTTTTTTCTGTATTTCGAAGAAACCGATCTCTGCCTGCGAGCGGCGCGCGCGGGGTATCGCACCGATTATGTACGCGTCAGCGAGGTGATGCATATCGGATCTGTTTCAACCGGCATGAAGAACTGGAACCGGGTGCCGACCTATTGGTTTGACTCACGCCTGTACTATTTCGTCAAAAACCATGGCGCTTTTTACGCCGCCTGCGCTACCTGCGTACATTTGACTGGTGGCTTTCTGCACTGGCTGCGCTGCTTAATAACACGCAGGCGCACCGGTGTGCCGCCCCATTTTTTGCGTACTCTTGCCTGGCATGACCTGTCCGCATGCATGCGCGCGCCGTGGCGCAAGCGCAATCCGGATGCTCAGGCCAGGCCCGTTATTGGAGAATGAAGATGCCTTTCAGCACTTTTCTTGTCGGCCATGAATCCCTTGTCATTCAGTGCGGGGAAATGCTGCTGGAGGCGGGGCACAGCATTCAGGGCGTCGCTACGCGGAATTCCGATGTGGAAGCCTGGGCCAAGACTCACTCCTTGCCTCTTCATGCACCTGGCGAAGGATTGTCAGACCGGGTTGAAGGGGTCTCGTTTGATTGGCTGCTGAGCATCGCAAATCTCGATCTGCTACCAGAAGCGTTGCTGAACAAAGCTGCGAAAGGTGCTGTCAATTTCCACGATGGCCCGCTACCGCGCTATGCAGGGCTTAACGCGCCGGTATGGGCCATTCTGAATGGGGAGACACAACACGGGATCACCTGGCACATTATCTCGGGCGGCGTGGATGAGGGCGGGATCGTTGCCCAAAACCTGTTTGATATCAACAACAGCGAAACTGCCCTGACATTGAACACCAAATGCTACGGTGCCGCCATCGAAAGCTTTGCCGAGGTCATCCGGGCACTGGAAGCGGATCAACCCCCTGCCCCACAGGATCTGTCGCAGCGCAGCTATTTTGCAAAGAACGACCGCCCTGAGGCGGCGGCCCGGCTGGATTTCGCAAAACCGGCGCATGAATTGGCCGCTTTGGTGCGCGCATTGGATCACGGAGACTATTGGAACCCTTTGTGTCGCCCGAAGGTCGAGCGCGATGGTCAGCTCTGGCTAGTCGGCGCGGCCAAGGTGAGTGAACAGCCAACCGATGCTGTGCCCGGCACCATTCTGGCCAGCAGCGCAGAAAGTGTGACCATCGCCACCCGTGAAGGCGCAATTGAGATCAGCGATCTGCGAAATGGCATGGGCGCACCTATGCCTACCGATGGTATTTTGAATGGCGGCAGCGCACTGCCTGCATTGACCGCGGAAAAGGCGACCGCGATCAATCAATCAATTGCTGAAACGCTTGCCTCCGAACCACAATGGCGGGCCCGCCTGGAATCGCTGCAAGAGGTCGACATTCCGCTGATCAATCCGGCGATGCCGTCCGGTGCCCCCCGATCGCAAGCGCTGCATGCGCCGGATGGGCTTGCAGATGTGACAGTCAAGGCTGCATTAGCGGCCCTGATGGCACGCCTTGGGGATGCATTCACCCTCGATCTGGCGCTCCGGCTGAACAGCGCATCCCCCTATCTCAACGACTGGGTTCCGGTGCGCTTTGCTGCGGACAAGACATTCTCAGCGGCGCAGGAGGAGTTTGATCAGACAATTACGCAAGCTCAGGCACTTGGTCCGTTCGCCCATGATCTGCCGGCGCGCCTGCCCGGTGCGGCGGCACTGCAAACACCGGTGATCGGGCTATCCGATGATGTTTCGGAAGGTCTTGTTCCAGGCACAAGTCTGACGCTGGCCACGTTTGATGGACAGACAGTGCTGTTTGCCGACAGTGGACATGTCTCCGAAGCCGCGCTGCGCTTGTTCGCGGCACGTATCGAGAATCTGCTGGTGTCGCTGACAGATCCGGCCAAGGCGAGCCTGCCAATTGCCGAGCTTCCCATTCTGCCCGATACGGAACGTGCACAGATCCTGCAGGATTGGAACAATACTTCTATCGCCTATGATGAAGTCACCTGCGTTCACCAGCATTTCGAAGCCCAGGTTGAATGTACTCCCAATGCACCGGCACTGGTATTTAAAAATCTCAGCTTCAGTTATGCCGAACTGAATGCACGGGCCAACCAGGTCGCGCATATTCTGCGTGAGATGGGGGTTGGTCCGGACACGCTCGTGGGCCTGCATGTCAAACGCTCTCCACTCTTGTTGATCGGGGCGTTGGGTATTCTGAAGGCAGGCGGCGCCTATGTACCGATGGATCCGGCCTATCCCGCCGATCGAACCGCTCTTTATCTTGAAGACAGCGGCGCGAAGGTATTGTTGACCGAATCCGCCTTGGCACCCGCGTTGCCGGAACATAACGCACAGCCATTGCTGCTGGATACGGACCCGCGGCTGGGAACGACCGCGACAGACAATATCAGCAGCGGTGTGACCTCGGACAACCTCGCCTACCTGATCTACACTTCGGGTTCGACTGGTCGGCCCAAGGGTGTCATGGTCGAACATCGCAACGTGTCGAACTTCTTCACCGGTATGGACGATCGCATCAGCCATGATCCGGCCGGGGTTTGGCTGGCGGTGACCAGCCTATCATTCGATATTTCGGTGCTCGAGTTGTTCTGGACCCTCGCACGCGGCTTCAAGATCGTACTCAGCGATGATGAAAACCGCGCCCTGGTCGCGGGCGACTCGGCCCCTGGGAAATCTATCACCGGCAAAGGGATGGAGTTCAGCCTTTTCTACTGGGGCAATGACGATGGTGTTGGGCGCGACAAGTACAAATTGCTGCTAGAGGGCGCAAAATTCGGGGATCAGAACGGGTTCTGTGCTGTCTGGACGCCCGAACGTCATTTCCACGCATTTGGCGGCCCCTACCCCAACCCGTCGGTCACAGGCGCAGCTGTTGCTGCCGTGACCGAAAATATCGGCGTACGTGCTGGAAGCTGCGTCGCACCGCTACACCACCCGGCACGTATTGCCGAAGAATGGGCGGTCATCGATAACCTGACCAACGGACGCGCGGGGCTTGCCATCGCCTCGGGCTGGCAGCCAGATGACTTCATTCTGCGACCCGAAAACACGCCTCCCGAGAACAAACCTGCGATGCTTAAGGCGATCAGCACTTTGCGCCAACTTTGGGCTGGTGAAACAGTGGAATTCCCCACCAAGTCCGGGGATATGCATGGCGTCGTCACGCAGCCTCGCCCGGTGTCAAAGAAATTACCTGTATGGGTCACCACCGCCGGAAACCCGGATACATGGCGCGAGGCCGGGGCCATCGGGGCCAACGTCCTGACTCACCTTCTGGGCCAGAGCGTGCAGGAGGTCGCCGACAAGATTGGCATCTACCACACCGCCCTAAGTGAAGCGGGCCATGATCCCGACGACCACACGGTCACCCTGATGCTGCATACCTATGTGGGTCAGGACCGCGAAGAGGTGCGCGAGGTCGCGCGAGAGCCGATGAAGGATTACCTGCGCTCGGCTGCCGGGCTGATCAAGCAATATGCCTGGGCCTTCCCGGCCTTCAAGAAACCGAAAGGTGTTTCAAACCCATTCCAACTGGATCTGGGCAGCCTGTCTGACGAGGAACTCGAAGGCATACTCGATTTCGCTTTCCTGCGATATTTCGAGGATTCCGGCCTGTTCGGCACCGTTGAGGACTGTCTGAACCGGGTTGAAGAGCTGAAACGCATCGGCGTGGATGAGATTGCCTGCCTGATCGACTATGGCATTTCGGTCGATGAGGTGATGGAGGGGCTGAAGCCTCTGGCCGAGGTGCTGCGCCTGTCCAATCAGGATACAGACCTGGCTGAGGATGACTATTCCATCGCCGCCCAGATCATCCGCCATAAGGTCAGCCATCTGCAATGCACCCCCAGCATGGCGCAGATGATCCTGATGAGCGATGAGGCGCGCTTTGCCCTGTCCAAGATCAAGCACATGATGATCGGCGGTGAGGCCCTGCCCGGCTCGCTGGTCAAGCAGATCAACAAACTTTCCCCTGCACATATCGAAAACATGTACGGGCCCACAGAGACAACGATCTGGTCGACAACCGAGACCGCAACAGCTGCGGATGGCGTGGTCAATGTCGGAACCCCGATTGCAAACACACAGGTCTATGTACTGGACGAAAGCAACCGTCCCGCCCCCATCGGCGTGGCCGGAGAGCTTTATATCGGAGGCGCAGGCGTGACACGCGGCTATTGGCAGCGCGAAGACCTGACGGCCGACCGCTTCGTGCCCGATCCATTCTCAGACACCCCCGGGGCGCGGCTCTATCGCACCGGCGATCTGGTGCGCTGGCGGACGGACGGACGGCTCGATTTCCTGGGCCGCGCGGATCACCAGATCAAACTGCGCGGCTATCGGATCGAGTTGGGCGAGATCGAAAGCCTGCTGGACGCGCAAGCCGGTGTACGGCAGTCGGTTGTCATCGCGCGCGAGGATACGCCCAATCTGGTGCAACTCGCGGCTTATATGACCGTCGATCACGCTGTGGATGAAAAGGCATTGCGTCAGGCGCTGGCGATGCAACTGCCGGACTACATGGTGCCAACGCATTTTGTGACGCTGGACAGCTTTCCGCTGACACCGAACCGGAAAGTAGATCGCAAGGCCCTGCCTGCACCTGCAGCACAGAAACCGCGTACCGAATCCACCGTATCTGAGCCGGCCTCGGGCGGTTCTGCCACACAGAAAATTGCGGCGATCTGGTCACGGATTCTGGGTGTTTCAGACA
Source organism: Ruegeria sp. YTSA064 (assembly GCF_059610325.1). Taxonomy (NCBI): domain Bacteria; kingdom Pseudomonadati; phylum Pseudomonadota; class Alphaproteobacteria; order Rhodobacterales; family Roseobacteraceae; genus Ruegeria; species Ruegeria sp. YTSA064. The sequence goes on along the minus strand of NZ_JBXWNK010000018.1, from coordinate 46,056 downwards.
TCAGCGGGCGGGACAATTTCTTCGATCTGGGCGGGCACTCCCTGCTGGCGGTACAGGCACATCGCGAAATCCGCACAGAGTTGAACGTGCCGGGGCTCAGCATAACGGATATTTTCCGGTGCCCAACTTTGGCGGCCCTTGCCGAAACGGTCGAAAAGAAATCAGGCTCCAAACCTGCCGAAGCAAGCCCGACGCAGTCGTCGCCAGAAAAAGCCAGCAGCCGTAGCGATGCTATGGCGCGCAGGCGCGAGATGCGGGCGCGCAGACGGTCGGCGTGAACAGGTTTACAGCGATAAAGGCCGAGCTTCGCAAGATGCTCGGCCCGGAGATAGGTATCGGGGTGACCGATCCCAAAGCTTCGGGCGCTGCATTATTGCCCGGGGAAATTCCCGCAATGAAACGCGCGGTCGAAACGCGTCGATTGGAGTTCGCCGCCGGACGTAGCGCTGCTCGACAGGCGATGAGAGAACTAAACCTCAGCCCCGTCGCAATCCCGATGGCTGACGATCGCAGCCCAGTTTGGCCCGACGGCGTAATCGGCTCGATCACCCATTGCAACGATATCTGTATCGCAATCGTTGCACATAAGGGCTCTGAACACGGTATCGGTATTGATATCGAGCCTGACGGGCTGTTGGACCCCGACCTTGAGGCGGTGATCTGTACACCGTCTGAAAGAGAATGGCTGGATACCCAGAACACTGAGCGACGTGGACATCTGGCAAAACAGATTTTCTGCGTGAAAGAGAGCATCTACAAAGCGATCCACCCGCTGATTGGACAAATGATCGAATTCCAGGACGTCGAATTCCTGCGCCCTTTGCAGCCCAACAGCCCCATTGCGCTGACCATTGGTGATCGCACAACCAGGCTGGAGCTCAGACTGATGAGCCAGACTCTCGATGATAAATTCTTCAGCTTCGCCGCACTCGACGACATGTCAGCCATGTTTTTGCTCAGCCTAGAGAGCGTGTCTTGATCAAGCGATATATTCCAGGTCGTATCCGGGTGGCCACAGCCGCCATAGCCGGTGTTTTGCGCCTAAACGGCGCAAGACCAATCGATATCGCCACGTTTGATTCGTTATATGACAATCCCGGCCCTAAGCCCGCCATTCCGCAGAAGGTTTTCCATCTGGGGCACAGTCTGGTCGGCCCGGATATCCCTGAAATGCTAAAACAACTGGCGGGTAAAAGGCACGATTACACCAGCCAATTGGGCTGGGGCACACCGCTGCGGGCCCACTGGGATCCAGAAGAAACCATCAACGGGTTCGAGCTGAGAAATGCCCCAGCTGAATATGAGGATGCTAAACAGGCCCTCTCGTCCGGCGAATACAATACGCTGGTCATGACTGAGATGGTCGAAATCCGGGCCGCCATCAAGTATTATAACAGCGCAAAATACCTTCGCAATTGGATCCAACTTGGCCGCCAGTCCAATCCGGACATACGCATCTTTTTTTATGAGACATGGCACAATCTGGACGACAAGGAAGGCTGGCTGGAGCGGATCGACAAAGATCTTGAGCGCTATTGGTTCAATGGCATTCTTCGGGTTGCTTTGGGTTATGAGGGAACACCGGCCCCGGTCTATGTCATCCCTGCCGGGCAAGTCATGGCGCGTTTCGTGCGTGAAGTTGAGCACCGTGGCGGCGTCGGACCTATTGCCGACCGAAACCACCTGTTCACTGACACGATCCACCTGAGTGATTATGGCACCTATCTGGTCGCGTTGACCCATTACGCGGTGTTGTATCAAACCTCACCCCTAGGATTGCCACATGTATTGACCAAAGCCGATGGCACGCCCGCCAAAGACCCATGCCCCGAAGCCGCACGTCTGATGCAGGAGATCGTCTGGGATGTGGTGACTAATTTGCGGTTTACCGGGTTGGCCAGTCCTGATCCTTGATCTCGCCCACCCACAGACACGCTGGGCTGATGCCGGGACAAACAACCATCTTGCCGAATTGAAACGCTCAGGACAGAATCATCGCCAACGTGATACCTGACACTCAACCCCTTTAACGCCAAGACCTGATATATATGCCCAATTCACTCGCCTATCTGATGTTGATGGTCTGGCCGATCATCATGGTAGTATTGTTCAAGAAACTTCCGGCGCCACGCGCTCTGCTGATCTCGATATTGGGCGGCTATGTTATCTTGCCCCCAAACACATATTTTGATCTGCCGCTGATACCGACGCTAGACAAGCACACAATCCCCAGTTTGGCTGCATTAGTGTTGTGCCTGACAATGTTGGATCAGAAAATCAGGTTTTTTCCGCAATCCCGTCTGGTTTCGATCTTGATGCTGGGGTTCCTGCTCAGCCCGATTGTCAGCGCTTTGGGCAATCTGGAACCGGTTTTTGCCGGACCTGTCGTTCTGCCGGGGATGACTGCCCGAGATGCGATTTCAGAGTTCCTGAAGCACGTGATTATCATTATCCCATTTGTTCTGGGCTTCAATATTCTCTCAACACCCGACAATAAGAGAGAATTCCTAACACTCTACATGGTTATCGGGTTGATATACTCGATTCCGATCTTGCTCGAAGTTCGGCTCAGCCCGCAACTCAACAACTGGGTTTATGGGTTTTTTCCCCAACTCTTTTGGCAGCAAGTTCGATTTGGTGGTTTTAGGCCCACCGTGTTTCTTGGCCACGGGTTGTTGGTAGCGTTTTTCGTCCTGATGTCGTTTCTGGCGACAGCCGCGCTTTTGCGAGGTTCGCTGGGCAATGATCGGTGGCACAAATTTGGCATTCTCGTATATCTGTTCGCCATCCTCATTCTCTGCAAAACGGTGGGTGCGATTTTATTTGCCGTTCTGTTCGCGCCCATCGTGCTATTTGCCAGTTCCCGTATACAACGCTGGGTAATGCTGATTTGTGCTGTATTCCTGATAGCTTACCCGATCTTGCGCGCAGAAGATGCAATACCCGTTGAGCGTATTCTCGGCTATGCGGCACAGATTCAGGCTGAACGGGCCCAATCTCTGGAATTTCGCTTTGAGAACGAAAGCATGCTGTTGGAGCGCGCCGCCGAAAAACCTCTCACCGGCTGGGCATTCTGGAATCGAAATCGAAACATGGATCCAGAAACCGGTCGCGTTCTGACTGTTCCAGATGGATATTGGGTCCTAATCATCGGTGTGCTGGGCTGGTTCGGGTATATCTGCATTTTTGGGATGCTGATCTTCCCACTTCTCCGGCTTTGGGCAAGACGCAAAAAGTGCATCGGCTCACCCGACGAGTATGTTACGAACGGCATTGCGCTCATGCTGAGTATCAACCTTGTTGATTTGATCCCCAACGCATCCATCAACAGCATGACTTGGATTATGGCTGGCATGCTGCTAGCCAAGTCCACGGCTGCGGTGCGGGACCGATCTGATGAGGCCGACGTAACGGTCCCCCAGCCGGATCCACCTCGTGTGGCTCATGTGCGCAAGCCGCGTGGTCAGGCGAAAGCAACCACTTCCGCTCAGCTAAAGAACCCGCATAACAAACGACGTTCGAGGCAGACCAACACCTAAGTGTTCAGTTTTCTCGCGGGGACGCCAGCGACGGTCGCACCGCTTTCGACATCGCGGGTGACAACACTATTAGCGCCAACGGTCACGTCATTACCGATCGTGAGCGGGCCCATGATCTTGGCACCTGCTCCGAGATCCACATGTCCCCCGAGAACAACCGTTGATACCAGCGTAACCTGTTGGAAGATCATGCAATTCGGTCCGATACGGGCGGTGGGGTGGATGATGATTCCAGTTGGATGCGGCAACCGAAGACCGCCTTCGATATGGGTATTCAGATGAATCTCGGATTGTGTGATCACCGACCAGAACCGGTGCACCAGAGCCCAGTACTTGCTGAACGCCCATCCAATTGGGCCACCCCGCGCCTTGGCCGCCTGATATCGCCTGATCGCGCGCAACAGCTTGTAACCCGGGTCCCAAAATTGCCGCACTTCTTCGCGCGACCAGTCCGGAACTGTCGCTGAGACCACCAACGGCTGCTCTGGCTCAACAGTTGACGTTTGCTGGATATTGCCTTGCATGGATCCGATCTTTTCAGCCTGTCACGCGCCCGAGCCGTTGGCATCGAGCGCGATTGGCGTTGCTCAGAAGCCCAGACGCGCCAGACGGGGATAAATCCTGCGATAAACAACCGGTGGCAACCAGTTTTCCAGAACTTCCTGCCGGTGCGATTGGCGGTCGAACTGATCTTCTGTACCGGGGCGTGGCTTGAAGATCGTCGAATGTGCCTTGCGGCTGGGGTCCCAAGTCGCTGTATAGTAGTACAGCGCGATGGACTGGCGTGGCTCACCATCGGGATGGTTCACTTTTTCGGGGTTGCCATGGAACGTGCTTGTGCCTGTCGAGAAGCAGCACATGCGGTTGAAGGTCGGCACAAAACTTTTGACCTTGGTAGTCATATCGTTGCTCCAGATCTCGAATGAACCGCCCCATTCCTCGCGCCAGTCGTCATTCAGATAGATCAACACGTTCAGGCGCCGTTCAACGACCATCTGTTTGTGCAGATTGAAATCCGCATGAATATCCAGATGCCCCCCGTTTTTAACCCGGTGGATGCCTGCGCCGATATAATAAGGATCGGGGATCAACCCTTTGATACCGGTCATTTCCTCAAGAAACAGGATAAACGGGCGGGAGTTGAAGGCGTGGAACAACTCACGCGAATAGACCGGCAATCTCTCGGGATTGTACTGCGTTTTCAGGTTCTCCTGCGCCCGCTCAAATGTGTCGCTGTCTTCGCCTTCTTCAAGCGTGGCCACGTCCTTCTGAACTTTGCGCAGAACTTCTTCAGGAAGAAAATTATCGATGCAAATATGGTTATAGGGTTCGCCGCTCTGATATTCTTCGGCAAATGGGGCCGCCGCCGCGCGGGCGTTTTCAACACTGATACTCAGACGTTCGGGATCAATTTGATAGATCGCCATCTTCTTTTCCTATCTAAACAATAATACAACTCGAATTACCGGCCAGCTTCTGCAGCGGCAGAGCAAAGTGGGGATCAAGGTCTTCTATCAGAAAAATGGGGGGATTCCCCCCATTTCACAATGTGACATATCCAACCATGCCTGACAAACACATGATCAGGATCAATAGGGCTATTTCAGAAGAAAAGTCCCTTATTTTGCGACAATGAAACTTGAAACTCTGAGGCATGAAATACCCGAGTCTCCGGTTGGGAACAGGGTGATCTCGCGTGATGTTTGAACGATTTGCAGGGCATCGGCCAATTTACAGTGGCACATCCGCAATTCTGCCCATATTACAGTATTCGTTGTTTATGAGTTCCCGCCCGTCGAATAAGAGACCATTCTCTTTATGCCCAGGTTGTTGATTATTGGTACCGGATATGTCGCGGATTTGTATCTGCGCTCCCTCAAGCTCTATCCTGAAATCGAGATTGCCGGGTGCTATGATCGCAATCCCGAGCGGCTGTCTCAATTCTGTACCTACTGGTCACTGCCTGCGGTGGACAGTTTTGAGGCATTGCTGAATCTGGCGAAACCAGATGATATTCTGCTCAACCTGACCAATCCGTCCGCGCATTACGATGTTTCGCGCAAGGGCCTGGAAGCCGAGCTTCACGTCTATTCCGAAAAGCCGCTGGCGATGGAGATGGACCAGGCCCAGGTGCTGGCTGATCTTGCCGCTGAGCGCGGGCTGCGCCTTGCCTCGGCGCCCTGCAGCTTTCTTGGCGAAGCCCCGCAAACGATCTGGGCCGGATTACGCGCTGGCGTAATCGGCAAAACCCGCCTGATCTATGCCGAGATGGATGACGATTTTATCTCGCAGGCCCCCTATCAAAAATGGTTCTCGGAAAGCGGCGCGCCGTGGCCGGCCAAAGACGAGTTCGAAGTGGGGTGTACCCTGGAACATGCAGGCTATTACCTGGCGTGGTTATTGCCCATGTTCGGCCCGGTCCGGACGGTTGTCGCAGCTTCGGCGGCGCTGGCAGATGTGACCGATGTGACCGCCGGGGCCGCACCGGATATTTCGGTCGGGACACTCTTTTTCGAAAGCGGCGTGGTGGCACGGCTCACCTGTTCCATATTGGCCAGACATAACCACGAACTTCGGATCATCGGTGATACGGGCGTGATCGAGATAGATGAGTGCTGGAACAACGCCGCACCGGTCCGCTTGCGCCGACGTTTCTCGTTGCGCCGCAGACTGGTCAATGCGCCGCTGGCCAGGCGTCTTAAAATCAAGGGGCCGACCCACGAAAAACTTGGGCGCAAGGGTGCCGCGGCGATGAACTTTGCCCTCGGCGTGGTCGAGATGCGGGACGCAATCCGCGAAGAGCGGCCCTGCCGTCTGTCCCCCGACCTGTCTCTGCATATGAACGAAGTCACGTTGACCTTGCAAAATGCCGGAGAACACGGCGGAGCGGTCACGATGCAGACCCGCTTCGATCCCGTCGCGCCTATGCCTTGGGCCGAAAGCCTCGCACGTTGAACCATGTTTGAGATTTCGGTCATCATCCCTGCTAACAACGAAGAAGCTTATATCGGCCCCTGCCTCGAGGCTCTCTTGGCACAGGTCATCGCGCACCGGGCCGAGGTGATCGTTTCGGCAAATGCCTGCACCGACAAGACAGCAGATATCGCCCGTAGCTACGCACAGCGGTTTGAGCAGCGGGCTTGGCATCTGGAGGTACTGGATTCAGAAGAGGGCGGCAAACCAGCGGCGCTCAACCGCGCCGACGCTGTGGCAACGGGTGGCACAAGGGTCTATCTGGACGCGGATGTTGTCATGTCACCGATGCTACTGGACGCGCTGGTGAAAGTGCTGGATCGCACTGAACCGGCCTATGCCAGCGGCGATCTGAAGGTCAGCTCGGCACAAAGCTGGGTCACACGGGCCTATGGCCGGATCTGGACCCGACTGCCCTTCATGACAGAGGGCGTGCCCGGTGCCGGGCTGTTTGCCGTCAATGCGGCTGGTCGCGCTCGTTGGGAGGCATTTCCGCAGATCATCTCGGACGACACCTTTGTACGGCTGCAATTCACACCGGATGAGCGTTTGCCGGTTTCGCCTCCGTATTCCTGGCCCCTCGTCGAAGGATTTCAGGCTCTTGTACGTGTCCGGCGCAGGCAGGACGCAGGAGTAGCCGAGCTTGCGCGTTTATATCCGGGTATACTGGATCGGGAAGGCAAAGCCCCGCTTAAAGCGGGACATCTGCTGCGCCTTGCCCTGACCGACCCGATTGGTTTCGGGGTATATGTCGCTGTGAGCCTATCCGTCCGCAGCCGCAGCGACTCTGCCTGGAGCCGGGGTCGATAATGCGGTGCAAGGTGGAGAAATATTTGGCTGGAAGCATAATGCCTCAATCGCGCAATCCTCCGGCCTGTAGCAACACCATGAAAGGAGGGTCCGGGTGATAACGCCAGATGAAGCGCAGTCGCAGTCGTGGGATGTGATCGTCATCGGCGCCGGCATGGGCGGCGGCATGGCCGGGCGGCGTCTGACGGAACGCGGTTTGTCGGTTCTGTTTCTCGAGAAGGGCGTGACGGGCTACCGGAGCGAACGTCAGTACTATGCCGATGATGTCACGGAGCCGATTGCTCGCAAGCTGCGGGGGTATTGGCCCAAACCGGTCGAGGCACACGACGGCGGGGCGGTTTCACACTATTTCGCGCCATTGGGCAGCGGGGTCGGCGGCTCATCCGTCTTCTATGCAGCGGCACTGGAGCGTCCTGAACCGCACGATCTGGACGACGTACCGGATATCACGCACCCGACTGGCGGTTGGCCCGTGGGATTTGAGGCGTTCCTTCCCTATTTCGATCAGGCCGAGGACCTGCTCTTTGTACATGGCGCGGAAGACCCGCTCTCGGATATTCCTTCGGTCAAACTGCGCCCGCCGCCAGAATTCACACCCCAAGAAGCGGCGATGATGGCCGATTTCCGTGATCGGGGCCTGCATCCGTATTACTCTCATATCGCACAGAAATGGATTGAGGGGTGTGCCAATTGCTTCGGCAGGAAATGCCCGCGCACCTGCAAGATGGATGGCCGCTCGGCCGGTGTAGAACCGGCACTGGCCAGCGGTCGCGCCGCTATCATCACCGAATGCGATGTCGAAGCGCTGGCAGAAGACCAGCCCGGACAGATCACCGGCGTCCGCGTGCGCCATTGTGACGAGACTTTCACCCTGCACGCCCGGACCTATGTTTTGGCTGCGGGTTCGTTTGGCTCGCCCACCCTGTTGCTGCGGTCAACCGACCTATCCGCAACCGGATGTGCCAATTCAAGCGATTGGGTCGGGCGCGGGCTGATGTTTCATATTGATAATTTCTTTGCTGTCTGGCCAAGGCGGGGTGCGGAACCGATCGGCAAAAGCAGGGCAATATCCACACGCGACTTTTATGTTGTGAAAGGTGAGCGTATGGGCCTGGCGCAATCCATGGGATACGAGGCGGATTACGGAACCATCCTGCGCTTTTTGCTTATGCAGCTCGAACGCTCGCGGTTTGCCAAATACACAAAGCTGCGCCGCCTTCTGAACATACCCGCCCTTTTGGCCGCCAAACTGTTTGGAAACGCCGACGTGTTCGTGGCCCAGATGGAGGACTTCCCCGTCCGCGAAAACCGGGTAGTATTGAACCAAAAGGACCCCGAGGTCTTTACATTCGAATACACAGTCGCGCGCGACGTCTTCACCCGTCAAACCGGACTGCGCCGCGCCATCCGGAGCGCAATCGGCCGGTGGCGTGTGATGTTTCTGTCAATAAAACCAATCGTTAACGTCGGTCACCCGCTGGGCACGTTACGCTTTGGAAGCGATCCCGCCACGTCGGTGCTTGATCCCGATTGCAAGGCACATGATCTGCAAAACCTCTATGTCGCCGATGGTTCGTTCATGCCAACATCGATGGGGGTCAATCCAAGCCTGACCATCGCCGCCAACGCATTGCGGGTCGCAGACATCATCGCTGATCGAACGAACCAGTCTAAACAACCCACGGAGGCGTCATGACAGATACAAGCCAGCGAATTCGCGAAGGTATTGCCGTCGTCACAGGTGCCGGCGCGGGATTGGGACGAGAACTGTGTCGCACCCTGATTGCCGAAGACATCCGTGTCGCGGGCATCGGTCGCAACCCCGAACAGTCGACGGCCGTTGCGACCGAGCTGGGGGATGGATTCATGCCCGTCACAGCCGATGTTTCGGACCCAGAGGCCGTCGCACGGGCATTCGAAGATATCACCGCCACCTTAGGCGCGCCCACGATCCTGATCAACAACGCAGCCGTTTATCCGCGCCGCGACATTCTGGATGAAACCCCGGAAAGTTTCATGCAGTCGGTCAACATCAATCTCGGCGGCGTTTTTTATTGCTGCCACGCAGTCCTTCCCGGCATGGTCGAGCGTGGCTATGGCCGGATCGTCAACCTCAGCACCTTCGCCCACATTGCACCGGCGCCCACGGCCGCGGCCTATTCGGTGACCAAGGGGGCTGCGCAGACATTGACCAAATCATTGATTGCCGATCTTGCCGACCGTTTTCCGGATATCGTCATCAATGACTGGATACCCGGCGCGTTGAAAACCCGAATGGGCATACCCGATGGCATCGAACCAGCAGAGGCCGCAAAATGGGGCGTGCGACTGGCATTGTGGCATGATCCGATGCTCACCGGACGCCTGTTTGATCAGGACACCGAGTTTCTGGAGCCAATCTCTTTGAAACGAAAGATATTGAACAAGATTACCGGTAAAAAGCGCATCCCGCTGCGCCTTTCGTAACAAACGCGTGGCGCGGTGGTTTGAAAGCCACCGCATCGCCAAATGTTCAGTCCGCTTGCCATGAAGCAACCAGTTCCCGTGCCTCGATTATATTGTCCTCGATCGAGCAATAGGTCCAACCTCCGTACCGCCCGATGGAATAGACACCACTATCGTTGAGGACTTTGTTCAAACGCTCTACCTCTGATTTGGCCTGCTGGTTGATATGGACATAGGCCGGGTCCATCACCAAGGCGTGGTAAGCCATCAGCTCATGGTCATCAATCAGACCTTCACGGGCCAGATCTTCAAGCACGCGTGCGCGGGTGGCTTCGACGTCAACCTCTGCATCGCTCGTCAGGCCGACCTCAACATAAAGGCTCATCCGGTCGGCGTCGAATATGTTGTCATAGAACCCAACACGGTAGAACACCCGCTCGCGATTAGGGTAGTAAACCCAATGCACATCGCGCGGCCCCTTCCGGTCGAAGCCCAGATTGAAGACCAGCACCTTGTTCCAGGTAAATGCCTCTTCCTGATGCTCCAGACCGGCAATTCTGGCCAGATGGTTGAACGGTGCGGACGACACCAGCCGCTCAAAGCCAATTTCGCGACGTGTTGTGCGCGCCACATTGCGGTCAAGGTCAATCCCGACCAACGCTTCGTCCAGACAAATCGCATCAGGCTTCACGGCACTGGCAATGGCATTCACATACTCGATGGCGCCGCCTTCGGGATAGGTGAACGTGGCATTATAACTCTGATTGTCAGGGATCTTCATATTGTGGATGATGTCATCCACATCTGCGTGCGGAAAGAACCGCCCCATGGCGTCTTTGTCGAGCGAACTGAGGTCGCAGGCATAGAGCTTCTCGTTGTACGGAACCAAGAATTTTTCGCTGATACTCTTGCCGAAACGGCCATAGATCATGTCCAGAAAACTGCCCTCTGCCTGCTCGTTCGGTTTGGCAAAATACAGGTCATACAGGCAGTCGATGAAATCCGCCTTGGGCAATTGGTGGATGTTCTTCTGAAATGGAAAATCAACCCAGTCACCGCCATAAGCGATGAAGGACTTCTTTTCGCAGGTGATAATCTGCTGGCCCTGCATCCGCTCACGCAACCAGGCTTCGATTTCCGGGTTCTTGAAGTGGAAGAAATGACCGGAATAGTCCCAGACAAACCCATCCTTCTTGATGGTTTTGCAATAGCCGCCAATGGCGCTGTCCGCATCAATGACGAGGTACTCGGCATCGCCAAGGGCTGCAGCAGTGGACAAGCCGCTAATGCCGGCCCCGATGATCAACGTCTGGGTCTTTTCCATGTGCAAGTTCCTACATTCAAATGATAACGTCTGTACGGGTTAATATCTGCGTCAGCCTTTAAAGGCACGGATCGCGGCCTTGTATCCTTCAACGGTTTTGGTCGCGACTGCATCGGGGCTGTAAAGCTCGCTGCAATCTGCCCAAGCCTGTCGCCCAAGCCGCGTGGCAAGGTCCGGATCGTCCAACAGGCGCTGACAGGCCGCAACCATTGCCTCTAGGTCCTGACTGGGGATTAAAAGGCCATTTCGCTCGTCTTCGATGACTTCGGGAATGCCACCCACCGCCGTTGTGACCAGCGGACAGCCCAGAGACATCGGTTCCAGCAACATATATCCCATCGTATCGTACTGGGCCGCAATCAGAGTCAGGTAGTGGCTTGTTCTCAGACTCATCAGCTCGGAATGAGTCATCTGTCCCCGGTAGTCGACACGATCACGCAACTTCGGTGGGAAATTCTGCTCGAAGAACTCCTCAAAATAGACTGTGCCATTCTCGGTTTGGATACCTTGATCCGGGCCGATGAAGGTCAAGGTCAGATCTGGGTTCGCCTCGGCAAGCCGCGCAAAGGTCCGCAGTACCAGATCCCCGCCCTTGATGCTGTCGAAACGTCCGACGAAAAACATCTTGTTCTTGTCACACCGGTCAACTTGCCAGGTCTCAGTTTCTGGCGACGAAACAATTGGAGTTGGAATAATGGTACTGCTCTCAATCCCAAGATCGTAGTGTTTGCGAATTGTATCCAGCGTGTCGTTACAGTTGGCCGTCACATAATGCGCTGCTTTGATGGCCAGCCCTTCATACGTCGAACGCCCGTCATTGATGGACTGCGCGGATGTTGCGTCCTTGAAACCACCGGTCAGGACGAATGGGCCGTGCAAACGCACTGAAACGGGGACGATATTCATCATCGCAACCTCGGCACCCATTCCGAAGGATTCCTCGATCTCGAAAACCTCGATCCCTTTTTCGGCCACCAGCTTGCGAATGGCCAATGCGATCTTGGCCGAATGCCGCAACGCGTCGTAGGGGCGCGCCGTCAGCTTCGACTGTATTTTGTGCCAAATCCTTGAAAGAAAAGGAACCTGAACGTCCCCGAGGTCAATCGTATACGGATCCTTCTCTCCAGCGTCAGGCGTCAGAATATAAACTTCATGTCCAAATGCCCGCAGCGAGGACACAAGCTGCGACGTGTATGTTACAATTCCGGACGCGACGCGTCCGGGCGGCCAAGATGAGACGTAAATCGCGATCTTCATCGGCTGGTCGGTTCTTTCATTCATGTCCAAAAATCTGAGCAAACGGTTCTCTGCCCATCTCCTTCTTGGGGCCTAAATCAAAATCTCTTAAAGATGGAACAACTGCCACCGGACGGCGCGGGTTGTGCACGTAAATGACTCGTAGCAGGGACTCTCTGTCCATGCTAGATTCCAGTTGCAGTTGTCATTGTCTGTGGCACAGTATCCACGCTGGATTCTAGCTTTAGTTGCAGTGATATGCGGCAATTTTGACCTCGAAAGAGGCGTCCCAATACAGGGGACAATCAAATAGGGTACGAGTTATTGTTGCAAAGGTTGGCTCGGGAAATCACGATGGCTTGCCCTCTCAGGTCGATCCCGCAAAAAGGTGAATCATGACAAAGCACATTCTTCTCACCGGCGGCGCCGGATTTATCGGCTCGCATACCTATGCAGCCCTTGTGGATGCCGGTTACGCGGTCACCATTTTGGACAATTTCGAAAACGCGCGCCATGATGTGCCTGACCGGCTGTCCCAAATCACAGGAAAAGCTGTACCGGTCATCGAGGCAGACATTCGCGACCAGGACGCCATCAAATCCGCATTTGCCACCAACGACTTTGATGCCGTTGTGCACTTTGCTGCATTGAAATCCGTCCCTGACAGCGAAGCCGATCCCATCGGCTATTACAATTCCAATTGCACAGGCTTGATCAACATCGTCGACGCAATGCAGGCAAGTGGCGTTAAAAATATCGTCTTTTCGTCATCGGCCGCAGTTTACGGCAGCGCTTCGCAAATGCCCTTAACCGAAACCAGCCCCTGCCTACCGGACAGTTGCTATGGCTCCACAAAGCTATTCGGAGAGGAATTTTTGGCGCGCGTCACCAAGGCGCATCCCGATGTCAAAACCGGCATACTGCGCTATTTCAATCCTGTTGGGGCTCACCCATCCGGGCTGATCGGGGAAGATCCCTCTCAGCCGCCCGGCAATCTCGTTCCGGTGATTGCCCGCGTCGCGCGCGGCGAAATCGAGGCGCTTTCCATCTTCGGTGGCGATTACGATACCCCCGATGGAACCTGCATCCGTGATTATATCCACGTCCTTGATTTGGCTCGGGGTCATGTACTGAGTCTCGATGCACTTCTGAACCAGAAAGAAAGCCATCTCGTCAATCTTGGCACCGGGCGAGGTAACTCGGTCCGTGAAGTTCTGAACACCTATTCGGAGGTGATCAATCGCGAGATACCCAATCGCATTGTGGATCGTCGCCCTGGCGACCCGCCGGTTTCTTATGCAGCGACAGACCGGGCAAGCGAAGTCCTTGGATTTGAGGCGAAGCACGGCCTCAGGGACATGTGTGAAAGCAATTGGAAGTTTTCAGGGGATAAGTGAAGAAGCTCTGAGTGCTTGGAACCATCATCCATGCACTTCCTCGAAATCATGTTGCTGCGGCCCAAAGTTCAGCCATTCCCCAGCCCACTGCTGCTCCGACCAGCACAAGCGGCATCAACCGGACCTCATGCAGCAGTGATACCCAGCCTTCCCGACGCCCCATCACCAAGAGCGCGGTGACCTCGGGTATGCGATGCAATGCGACAACGATTAGCGCAAGGGTCGTTGACCCGAAACCCCATATCGCGATGAACAGTCCGACCCAGATCGTTGCAGCGCTTACCAGGCTGAGAACCGTCATCTCGCGGAACCGGCGTTGCGCGCTATAGGCCTCGCGCAACAGGCGCGGGCCAATCAGGATCAGACCCACAGACAGGATCTGGATCATGCCCGCGACGTCCGCGTATCGGTCATCGTAGATAATACCTACCAATGTTGGGGCGAAAGTCATTAGCGTACCGGCTCCGAACATCGCCAGACTGTCAAACAGGATGCGGTATCGATAATAGCGGCGGCGCAAAGATGCCTCTTCGCCGTCTTTGTGCAATTCAGTGAACACCTGAAGTCCCATCTGAGCGTGTACCGTGTTCAAAAACGTCTCGACAATATCCACGATCTGACGGGCGATATAATAGAATCCAAACGAGCTTGCCGACATCGCAAAGCCTAAAACAAAGCGGTCAGCCATTACGGTGACGGCGGACAAAGCCGAATGACCGATGATCCATTTGCCGCGCTCGATGATCACCCGGAAATCATCAACGCTCCAACTCAGCCGCATCGCTGGACCGATAAACATCGCATAGCTAAGCGTAACCATGATAACTGCGCCTGCGAGATTACCCAGAACCAGCGCCCAGATATTACGCAGCCAGAAGGCCAGACCTATAGTTATGACCGTTGTCAGAACCACTCTGATCAGCGTCTCTTTGCTGACCTGACGGAACTTCATTTCGCGTTCATAGACAAACTTGGCTGGTGACGCGAAGCCGCTGATGATAGAAAACCCACCGATTGCGGCGATTGCAAATGGAAGCGTCGGGTCACCATAGCTTGACTTTGGATCGAACCACTCTGCCCCCTGCCCCCACGATATGCCAAACGCCAGCAGGATACAGACCAGCAGGATCAGAACTCCGCGCAAAATCTGCGCCGTCCAGCAGGAGCGCAGAAACCCATCATCCAATTCGCCCTCGCGGGTCAGGATCAGCGAGCGCACGCCCAGATCGGAAAACATCTCGAGCACGAAGATGAAGGTCATGACGACGGCGAAGACCCCGAATATCTCGGGCGTCAGTATTCGGGTCAGCACGATGGTTGAGACGATCCGCGCCATTACCTGCATCACGAAGACCATTGTCGATAACGCGGCCGACGCCATGATCTTGCGCCGCAGACTGTCGCGGTCGGACATCAGCCCGGATATGCGCTGGCTTATGAACTTCATGCCGGTTCAGCCATGGTCTGACTCCACCACATCCTAAAAGCCGAACAGGTTGGCCTGGGTGATGCCCTTGCGGACAAATTCATCCCGATCCGCTTCGGGTTTCCAACCCAGAACCTCTTTGGTGCGGGCATTGCTGAAGGGGGACAGATGGCCCCGGGATTTCCAATCGCTATAGGACTGGTTCTTCAGATCACGCAGCCCGACGACGTAGCGTTTGAGCAGGTATTTGATGCTGCCCGACAGGTAGAAGGTCCAGAAAGCGCCTTTTTTGACCTCGATCCGCGCGTCCAAAGCCTCATGTATCGCGTCAAAATAGTCCCGCGCGCTCATCATCGGCTCACCAATCAGATTAAATGACTGCCCCACGGCAGCGTCATTGTCGATCATTGCGATCAGAGCATCCGAGATATCTTCGATCAGGACAAACGGTAGGATGTTGTGCCCATCCCCCCAGATCCGCACCGCCCCGGCCCCATGCCAGCGCCCGATGCCCCAATGTTGAAGCGGCCCGCCCTCACCGATGACAATGCCGGGCCGCGCAATTACCAGAGGCAGGTCCTGATTCCGGTGCATTTCAAGCAGTCGCTTCTCGCATTCCGCCTTTGAGCGGGCATAGAGGTTGCGGTCGCTCATATCCTCGCCAAATCCGGTGTCTTCTGTGATCGTGCGCGCTGGATCGGACATGTCATATGAGGCGATGGTTCCGGTGTAGATCAACCGCTTGACCCCGGCCTCTTGCGCTGCCTCCGCCACGCGCACAGCCACGCCGACGTCGTTTTCAAGGCACCCTTCCCAGGTATTGTCCATGGATTTGGCCAGGTTATAGACGACCTCAATCCCTTCCATGGCAGCGGTCAGCGCCTCTTTGTCCCGCAACGAAACAGCAACAGTTTCAACCTGATCAGCAATGTCGGCGAAAGGTCCATGCCGCCCACGACTGAGGACCCGCACCCGACGTCCGCTTTTGACCAAAGCGCGTGTCAGATGGCGACCGATGAAACCAGTGCCCCCGATCACCATAACCGTAGGCTTCAAAGTTGCAGCAGGCACGACCGGGGCAGGCTTCGCGGTGAATTCATCCGGTATCAATTCGGCGGTTTGTTCAATGGCTCCGATGACGGCCCCGGCAGCAGCGGCCGAAAAACGGTCGTCCACCGGGTTGTTAGTGCGGATCGCATCGTAAAACGCACCAAACGCCCCCAGAAAGCTCAGCGCATAGGGGGATTTGCGGTTCAACGATGTCAGTTGTCTCACGCCGTTGACCACGCCCTCGCAAAGATGCTGACCCGCCAGCCCCATCTGTTGACGGAATGGGTTTATGACGATGTCGGATGTGTTCTCGCGTCGGATCGTCAGCGTGTCCGTAGCATAATCCAGCCGCGCCATCGCCGAGGATCCATGCACTACGACCGACCGGTCATCCATGGTTTCAACCAATTCGAGATTGAACGTCAGATCGACATGACCAGCCCGCGCCCGGATCTGCCAGCTTTGCGGGCGGACCTGCCCCCCTTGCAGAGTGACGGGCTTACCTGCTTCCAGTCTGAAATCGCTGAGCTCACCAAACAGATCCACGGCATAGGCGTAAAGATGCGGCCCCAGTTCAAAAAGCAGATTGCGTGCCTCTTGTAACATCCACAGGCCATAGGGACCGGATCGCAGGGGCGCCAAGGGAAAGCGCCAGTTGAATTCGGCGCTGTTGATCCGGCCCAACGCGCCAGACCGGCAGGCTTGTTTCAACCGCTCGTATGACGGGACACCCAGGAAGTTGTGGCAGACGGCAATCTGCCGCCCAGCCTCTTTTGCTGCAGCCGCGACAGCGCTGCAATCGGCATGCGACAACGCAAAGGGTTTCTCCACCATCACATGGAAGCCCGCCCGAAGACAGCGCTGTGCCAGGTCTGCATGGATATGCGGTGGGGTCAGGATATGGACCGCGTCGCAGATATTGGCAGCCGCCATCTCTTCGATCGAGGTGAAGGGCTGAATTCCATAGGTTCCGGCGAAATCCGATGCCGCCGCGGGCGACACATCGCAGATTGCCGTTAGGTCAACGCCTTTGCTGGCCCGCAGCGCGTTTGCGTGCCAGGTTGCGATATATCCGGCTCCGATCAGGCCGACGCGAATTGGGTTCTGATACATATTCTTTTCAACACGAATGACTATTTATATTCGATGATCTTCATCGGCGCCGCCCGCTTTCGGCGCCACAGGTATGTCAGCATACCAACAACGTTGGGAAGTTTGGACAAGGACAGCAAAACCGCCTGTCGCATCGCTGATGGACGAGGCAAGCCTTCCTGCATAAGGCCCTGTGTGGTCCGCAGGTACGACAGCACATAGATGCCCAAAACTGCCAGAACGATCCAGGCCGACACGAACAGCCCGATTGCCGCGACGGCTGGCAAGACCGCACCATAGAACCAGGCCCTTTTGCGCTCTCGCGTGAAATAGTCGGCATGCAGATCGCCAACCTGGGCAAATCCATGCCCGGTGCGAACGGCCCGCTTCCACCATTGAGAAAAACGCATCATGGCAGCGTCGTGACGGGTCATGTCCAGGGGCAAGCGTTCGATTTTCCAACCCGCTTTGCGAATGCGCACGCAGAATTCGTCATCCTCGGCCGCGATGACGGTGTCATCAAAGCCGCCGACCCCGTCAAAGGCCGGAACCCGTACCATCATGTCGCCGCCGCAGGTTAGGATCGAACCCGCCGGGCGGTGCCATTCGAAATCGCAAAGCGCATTGTAGACGCTTGTATCGGGGTGAATCTCAGCTCTCCAACCTGTCACGATGCCAAGCCCGGGATCGGCGACCAGCGCCTCAGACGCGGCAGCGACCCAGCCATCGACGATGGCGCAATCGCCATCAACAAACTGAACAAAGTCCAGTGGCACACCCATCGCCTTTAAGGCAGCATATCCGGCGTTGCGTGCCCGCGCTGCAGTGAACGGGCGGGACAGGTCCAGCTCAACTACATGTGCCCCGACATTACGGGCCTGCTGCACGCTGTCATCGGAAGAATTCGAATCTACATAAACCACCGCAGACACTTCATCGGGAACCGAAGCCAGGCAACGAACCAGACGTTCACCTTCATTTCGACCGATCAGGACCAGACCGATTGCCGGGATCAGGGTATCATTCGGCATTCCTCACCCCCTGACTTTCAGGTTGGACGAGCTGCGCCAGACGCGTCGCTTCAGTTTTCTGGTTGAACTCGGCGGTCACTTTGGTCCGGCCCGCCTGACCCATGCGGGCGCGCAATTCGGGATCGCTCAGCAAATCACGCAGGCGTTCGGTCAACGCATCGACATTGCCGGGCGGCACCAGATAGCCGCTGACGCCATCCTCGACCAGTTCCGAAATGCCGCCGACACGGGTGGTCAGCACAGGCAGACCACTGGCCATCGCCTCCATCAGCGTCACCGGGACACCTTCGGCAAAACTGGGCAGGACCAACGCATCGGCCCCGGTCAAAATCTCTGCCACCTCACTTTGCGATTTGTATCCGGCGAAATGCACCACCCCATCCAGTTTCAAGCGCTTCGCCTGATCTTCAAGATCTGCCCGTTCTGGCCCATCCCCGATCAGCGTTGCACGCAATCCGGGCGTGTCCTGTTCAAGCCGCGACAGTGCCTCAAGTAGGACCGGCACGCCTTTGACCCCCGCCAGCCGACCGACAAAGACCAGATGAGGCCTGTCAGGATCAGCGGTGCTGGTCGCTTGATACTTCTCGGGATCGATACCGCAATGAATGATATTGAGCTTCTTCCAATGCTGGGGGTCCGAAAAGATCATGCACTGGCTGCGGCAGAAATCGCTGATACAGGCCACAAACCGGGCCTCAGAGATCTTGGTATCGATGCGCCAGTGTTTGGGTTCAAAAAAGATATCCGGCCCGTGGATTGTGAAACTGAAAGATATACCACTGATCCGGCTGGTCAGCATTGCAACCGTGCAGGTGGCCGTAGCGATATGATTGTGAAGATGGCGTACCTTACGCTTGCGAAGATGCTCGGCCAGCACCGCCGCCTCTGCAAAGTAGAACAGTTGATACACCAATCCCTTCAACCCGGCCGGACGGGTCTTCAGCGCCAGACCAAGGGCCGAGAAGTATCGACCTGGCGCCCGCATCAGTGCCTTCAGGTGGCATTGGATCAGGTGCAACGGGGATTTCGCTGCCGCGATCACATAGAATGTATTCTGATATTCCTGTTGTTGTTCGGGGCCCACATGATGCTCGATGCCCGTCTTGCGGATCGAACACGTTTCGACTTCAACCCCCTGCGCACGCAGGGCGAAAATTTCGCGCTGGATGAAAGTATCTGTCGCGCGGGGGTATTCCCCAGTCAGATATGCGATGGGTGCTGGCTGGCTCATGCCGACTTACCTTCGATCTGTAACCGGTGCATGACTTCGGAAAAGGACGGCTGCGGCGGGATATCCAGTCGCGCATGAAGGCGTGTCGTATCAAAGCGCACTGGTTTCATCCGGGCATGCAACGTAGCGGGCCGCAGCAGCCCCGGTAATCTGTTACCCAGCCTCGGAATCTTGCCCAATACGGCACCGACAATACTGAACAGACGCCAGCTAATCGGCCATACCACGCGCGGCCAACCCGTCTGACGCAGCGCCGCGACATAGGTGGCGCGGTCTGGACGGTCATCATCAAAAACATTGATCACTTCGACCCCATTGGACGGGGTCTGCGCTGCCTGCACAAGCGCCTGCGCAGTGTGCACCACATAGCTGACAGGGACTTCCCCGGCACTTTCCATCGAAATCAGCAGCGGTCCAACAGGATACCCCAAATGCGCGTTCCACAAACGCTCTGGCCCAAATACCGCGCCAGGCCGCATAATCCAAAGATCGAAACCTTGTGCTTCGGCCACAGCACGTGATTGCCGCTCTTGCATCAGTTTGGCCTGACAATAGGCGTCCCGCTTCTGAGGTGCAGTTTCGAGCGGGCAATCTTCGGTCAACAGCACGCCGGTTTCTACAGCACGGCCATCATAGACGGACAGGGAACTGACCAGCACCAGCCGAAGCGAAGACGAGCAGGCCTGAATCGCGCCAAGTACCGTTTCCATCGCCTTAGCCGTCTCGCGAATCTGGCGGTCTGGCGCCCCACCCATTATTGCCGCAGCGTGAATAATTGCATCCACATCAGACAATCGTTTCGCTAGTCTGCCCTTCGCATCTGGTTCCGCCAGATCCAGAGGAAACACGACAATCCCGGAATCAGTGCTCCATGCAGTAGGCGTAGTCGCTTCAGAGCGCACCAATGCCACCACTTCATTCCCCGAGCCTCGCGCCGCGTCAACCGCGTAGCGCCCGATGAAACCGCTCGCGCCTGTGATCAAAATCTTCAACCCAGCCATGACGTTAACACAATCCGGGTGTCCCTTGGTGCTTGGTATTCAAAAGAAATCTCAACCGCACAACACTATCAAACCTAACAACAAAAAGACCTATTAAAACCCCTGCGTAAATCGGGATTTTGTCAATTTCGAGAGTTTTATAAAGTAAGTGAGCGTAATTACGAATGGGAATGCCCGAATTTTTGCCCGGAAAAGAACAATTCCGCGCCTCTGCCCGCATATGACGCAAGATAGGCCTCCCCAACCTGATATCGACAAACACCAGGCTGTGAACGTGCGCGAACACAATTCTCGATCAAAGCGCTGGTAACATCACGCACTACTGGACAGTATGCCGTTAGTCGAAAGCTCAAACTTAAAAAGCTATGTTCAGACATCTGATTAATCCGCCACTCATTGCGCTTTGCACGACCATTTTCCTAGCTGGCTGCGAATCCTCCGAAGAACGGGCCGAGCGCTTCTATCAATCGGCGCTTGAGCTTTTGGAGACGGGTGATCCCGAACTGGCGCTGCTTGAACTGCGTAACGTATTAGAGCTGGATGTTTCTCATACCCAAGGACGGATCTTGTTTGCGCAGACTCTGGCACAACAAGGCCAGATAGGCGAGGCGCTGAACCAGTATCTGCGCGTGGTCGAACAGGAGCCCGAACGGCTGGATACCAGACTTATCGTGACCAGAATGTCATTGGACCAGAACCGATGGGAGGATGCGTTGCGCCATGGTCGCACTGCGCGTGATCTGGCAGCTAACAATGCGGATGTCCGCTTTCTAAATGCGGTTCTGGACTATCGTGAGGGGATCGAGGCCGAGGACATTGCTGCGCTTGACGCGCCATTGCAAGTCGCACAGGACAGACTGGTGGACAGTCCCGACGATCGCCTCGCCCGGCGATTGGTTATTGATCATGCGGTAACGACTGGGAACCCTGATCTGGCCCTGCGCCGTATCGAAACAGCGTTGACGCATCTTCCCGATGAGTATGAATTCCATCTGGCCCGTTTGCGTATCCTGTCCGACCAACAAGACATGGCGGCAATAGGTGAGGCATTGCGGGAATTGACGGGCCGCTTTCCCGACCGGCGATTGGCGCGCAACATGCGATTGGCATGGCATATGGAGCAAAAGGACGTCGCCGGAGGCGAAGCGTTTTTGCGTCAGCTCGCAAATGCACCAAACACAGGCGTCGACGATCACCTGCAAGTGGTCAATTTCTTGAAACGCACCCAAGGTGAGGAAGCTGCGCGCTCGGAACTGAACAGCCTGATTTCCGCGCAGCCCGAAAACAAAAGCTATCAGGCCACATTGGCGGCCCTGAACTACGAGGCAGGCCAGACCGCAGCCGCCATCGAAATGATGCACGAACTGCTGGCGGACGCTCAGGCCACGGAAGAGACAGCAAACCTTAAGATCAATCTGGCGCGCATGTTGATCAGCGGCGGGGATGTACCTGCCGCCGAGGCGCTGATCAGCGAGGTTTTGGCGGAAGCTCCGGGTCATACGGAAGCGCTGAAAATGCACGCCACCTGGCAAATTCGCGAGGATCGCCCCGAGGAGGCCATTCTGACGCTGCGCACCGCCCAGGCCGGAGCACCGCGCGATCCCAACATTCTGATTCTGATGGGTCAGGCACATGAGCGCACCGGAGCGCGAGAGCTGGCCGGTGAGCGCTATGCGCTAGCGGTTGAGGCCTCAGGTCGCGCTCTGGACGAGTCTTTGCGCTATGCTGCGTTCCTGCTGTCGGATGACAGGCTTGATGTTGCTGAAACCGTTCTGGCGGATGCGCTTGGTGTCACGCCCGGCAATGTCGAATTGCTGACCGCAATGGCTGAGATTCAGCTGCGGCAAAAGAATTGGATTCGGGTGAAGAGACTGATCTGGCGCCTGCGGGCACAAGATGATCCCTCTGCACTGACAGCCGCCGATCGGATCGAAGCAGCAGTATTGGTTCAACAGAACCGAACCGAAGACGCTATCAGATTCCTGAGCGACCTGAGCGCCGCAGAGCCGGCGGACCTTAATGCACTGACAAACTTGATCGGCACCATGGTACAGAACGGCAAAATCAATACGGCTGTTGATGTGCTTGAAAACAGGTTGCAGGACACGCCCGGCGATCCGGTATTGCGCTATTTGCGCGCCGGGATTTACGAGGCCGAAGGCCAGGATGACGAAGCCGAAGCGATCTATCGCGTGTTGCTTACAGAAGACCCGGAAAATCTTCGAGCCGTACGCCAAATGGCCCGGATGCTGACCCGACAAGGGCGCGAGGCAGAGCTAACGGCACTGCTCAATGTCGCGTCAGACGCCAATCCAGATGCAGTGTTGCCGCGCGCCCTGCGGGCAGAGCAGCTTCAACGTCAGAATGATTTCGACGGAGCGATTGCAGCTTATGATGCGCTTTACACAAATAACTCTGACGTAGAGGTATTTGCCAACAATCTGGCCAGTCTGATCAGCATCCATCGCGATGATGCCGAAAGCCTGTCGCGCGCCTTTGTCGTCGCCCGCCGGTTTCAACGTTCAGACGTACCTGCCTTTCGCAATACCTATGGCTGGATTGTATTTCTAAGGGGCGAATTGGATGAAGCGATAATTCACCTTGAGGCAGCAGCGCAAGGACTGCCCGACAATCCGACTGTTCAATATCATCTGGGAGAAGCTTATGTTGCTGCTGGACGCGGGGAAGACGCACAAAGAGTCTTGAACCGGGCTGTCGCGCTTTCGGCGCAGCACGATTTCTCTCAGTTACAAAGAACGCAGGAATTGTTGCAGCAATTGTCTGTCAACCGGTGACTGTCGCGCGGTCCGCCTGTCAATTCACCTGTTGGACCGAAACGTGTTCGACACAATTTTCCTCGACAAGCAGGGCGCGGCAAATGAGGACGGCACACAGCATAAGGCCGACAATACCGCCTGTTGCTGCATAGATCATGATCGCGGTGCCCAATGAAGCGCCTGAAACCAGCGCACCGACGCTCAATGCGCCCGCGGCCATCAATCCATGCAAGATCAATCCGACTATCATCTCACACTTCATCCCCTGAGATGTCCCTACGCGCGGTTGTCCTGACACCACGCCAGCAAATTATACAATTGTGTCACAATAATGTCTTCGTCCAGCGCACGAAGGCAGCGGTCATTCGCCGATCAGGTTAGGAAGATCCGGTTAACAAAGGGTAACTACGTCACAGTCTGCAAGAAATCATGAAAACTGACTTGAAAGCTGGGCAAGATATCGCCGAAACAGGATAGAGTGTATTCGGCGCAGCGCCGAGCGATACTGCAATGCAGAGATGGAAGAGTTTGGACATGAGATCAATTTTCACATTGCTTATTTCGGCATTGATCAGCGTTCTGGCGCTGCCGGCGCTGGCGCAGGGCTATCGGATTCAGTCAGGCGATACGCTGCGCGTCGAAGTGCTTGAAGATGAGAGCCTCAACCGCGACATTCTTGTGGCGCCTGACGGTCAGATAAACGTACCGCTCGCGGGCACCATCAGGGCCGGGGGCCGCACAGTTGAGCAGGTCAGGTCTGATCTGACCGAACTGCTTGCTCCCAACTTCGCTTCTACGCCCAACGTGTTTGTATCGCTGGGCGCGTTGAACGTACCGATTCCGCCGCTTCCCGACGAAACGATCTATGTATATGTGATTGGAGAAGCAGGCTCGCCCGGGCGTCATGCGCCAGTGCGCGGTACAACACTTATGCAATTCTTCGGTGAGATGGGTGGATTTTCTAGATTCGCCGCCACAAAACGGATAATGCTACGTCGTACAGACAGCGCAGGTAAGGAAACTGTTTACCAGTTTGACTATGATGCGATGTTGGACGGCACAGGAACAGGGGGATCGACGAGGCTGGCCGACGGTGATGTGATTGTAATCCCACAACGGCGCTTGTTCGAATAACCCCTAAAAAGGGGCAGGGCAGTGAAATTAAAGCTTGGTTTACAAACAGCACTTTGTGGTGCTGTTTGTATGTCGGTAAATACAGGTAACCGCGCAATCGCTCAGGGCATTGAGTTGGATCCCGGCGGGCCGCAAATGACCCTTGGCATAGCTCAGCGTTTTGAGACAGGGCGCAATTTGACACTTGATGTTCCCGAGCAGGGCAATGGATCAATTGCTTCGACAATCCTATCCTTTGGGCTATCGAGTGAAACTCCCATACAGAGCCTGAGCTTGGATGCTGTTACCGCTTTGCGGTTTAGCGATCTGCCAGATCGAGGCAGCGACGTTGATATCGGTGATTCCATCTTTGACTTTGGTTACATTCGAGACGGAGCCAACGCTGGTCTCGACCTTGGCCTCGACTTTTCAAGCTATGATATAGGTCTTTTTCGGTCACTTAATGACTTCATAGATGAAGACGGTGTAGTCGATTTACCCTCCGACTTTGGCGATTTAACGGGCGACGGGACTCGCAGAGAGTTACTCTTTTCCTTCCAAATGGACTTTGGGCGTCAGGATTTGGTCAACTATTATTTCCGCATAGATACGCAGAATCTTGACTACGTAGATCAGACAAGTCCGGATCTATTCGATACTGATGTAATTAGCGGCGGTGCGGGCATTGGCTTTATCCTGTCGCCGGTCACAACTGCCGCGATTGATATCAGCGCAGAGCGATACGAAGAAGATAACCCGGATCAGACTGACCGGAAAACCAAAGATATTGTTTTTGGGTTGTCTCAGGAAGTCACCGAACGGTTGCGGTTGGACTTCGCGTTAGGGTACGTGGATATCGATGAGCGCGAACTGATTTCCGGCGATGACTCTGCCTCTGGCCTCATCGGAGGATTTGGTGCCGAGTATGATATGCCTAATGGCGCAGTGTTTTTCGATGCTGAAAGCGAGTTGGCGCTGGCTGGGCGCCTTAATTCATTCCGTGTCGGTCGCAGCCTTGAAGTGCTTGGCGCTGAGCTCTCGGCCAGCTTGGGTGTTGCGCATACAGATGGTGGAAAAACAGAACCAATCGGGTCGTTGACATACAGTAATGAATTTGGCGACAACGAACTTCGAATCTTCTTCGATAGGGATGTCGTCATCACAGATGACGAGGTATTTCGCGACGAATATATTCTTGACGTCGGCTATATCTGGGGCCTTGGCCCATCTTCACGTTTCGGGCTTGGTGCAACGCAGATTTTCCAAGATTCTACTGAAGTAGATCCTCGCGTTGAACGGACAGACTTGAATGCCGTATACAGCTACGAGCTCGAGTCTCAATGGATTATAAATGCCGGTCTAAACTACAGTGTCCGTGATGAAGAGGGCCTTGGCCGAGCTACCAGTCCTCTGGCGTTTTTTCAGATTGGTCGAGAATTCGCTTGGCGGCCGTGATCAGCTTTCACCGTCAACTGCATAGGTGGGCTTGCCAGATACTCGGATCCACCATAGTCATCGGCTGCAGTTGGTAATTCATATGTTCTGCATTACCGCCATGGTGAATCTCTGCTTTGGCTAATGTTCAACTGGACCCGTTGATCTTGCAAAGATACATTTATTCCATTCCCAAATTTCTCTTATGGATGTTCACACTCTATGTCGTGGTGCTTGCGTACCAGGATTTTCTGCTGGGTGGGAACTCCTGGAAACAGGGTGACTGGCTTATCAATAGCGTCGATACGACCGTGCGTCGGGGAATAATGGGCTCATTACTGCTACGAGTCTCTCAGACCTTATCCATTGACGTTGTGCTATTGGTAGTGTTGCTGCAAATCTCCCTATTGTTGGCCGCGATGGGTCTGCTCACCCAATCAATCAGAAGATCCGATACACCCGCGACCATTTGGCTTCTGATTTTGTCGCCGGGCTTTTTCATCAGTTTCTGGTCACTTGACGATCAGGGCGGCTTGCGAAAGGAGCTGATCACCTTTCTGGCATTTACCCTTTTGCTGTATGCCACCAGCCGCCTGACACCCAGCAGGATTTTGATCTACGTTTCGGCATTCGTATTCGGCTTTGCTGTTCTAAGCCACGAAGGCAACCTTTTCTTCGCCCCCTTCTTTGCCTTCAGCTATTACCTGCTGTTTGCGAAATCCGCGATTTCCCGCCGAGAGCTCGCTGCTCTTCTGATTATCCTTGCAGGCTCCTGCGTCGCCACCGTCGTCATTGCATTCAGCTTCGACACGGTGACCGATTACATGACAGTTTGCCGCCCGGTACTGGCAGCGGGCGTCGACGCTGAGATTTGTTCCGGAGCAATCAAAGCACTTGAGATTCCGCTTAAGGAATACCTGACAGCGACGTTCTGGATGTTTTTCTCACCCCTCGTCCTGTCCTTTGCACTTTTGTACGCAATAACTGCGATCCCGATCATCGTCATCGGCAGGCATTTCATTGATGGTCGCATGTTCATCAAGGCCTACGTGGTCTCGGCATTCCTGTTTCTGCCTCTTTATCTCGTTGCAGTGGATTGGGGCCGTTGGGTCAGTTTCCACACAACAGCTGTGATCTTTACATTGCTGATTGCCGTAAGCCTCGGCTTCGCGAAAAACACACCGGGCCGGGAGCTGCCGCCTGTATTGTTCAACATATTGCTCATTTTCTTCCTGATTGTGGGCTTCTCACATTTCGTCAACGTGATTTGGGGCGGCATGGCGTGGAAAGCGGTAAATGGCATTCTCTAACCAACCGCCGGATAATCTTCCCTAGCCTGCCCTTAACAACCCGCTTCTCGCGTCAGATGGGCAACCGAAGATGAACCCTCAAGCGGGATCACCTTCGGTTCTGGCTAACGCAGTAATGACGTCAGGACGGTATGTAGGGCTGCACAGCCTCGAACACATGGTCAGAGATTTCTTCATAGTTGTCCATGAAGACGCTGTGAATATTCTTTGTCGAGACATCCGGTTTTGGCGCTTTTTGCTCGAACATGGTCGAGTATACGATCATCGCGACCAACAGATGCAGCGTGTCATTGCCGTGCGGTGCGGCATCTTTAAACCATTCGCCAGCTTTGATGTCGGAAGCCGGCGTGTTTTCCATGACCGAGACCATTGTGCGGGCGACCGGGATCATCCTGATGCGCGATGCGACACTGGGTTCAGTTTTTTTGGCGTGCTCCAGAAGATTGTCGAACCAACCCGTGTAATCATATTGTGATGTCGTTCTTTCACGCCAACGGGCAAAGTCGCGGTCTGATCCGGCACCGGTACTATCGTCCAATATTTTGCCGCCATCAGCCCAGCCTTCGTAGATCCAATAGATCGGCTCATCCGTCACATTTTCTTCATGGGCCGCGATGATATCCGTTACCTCATCGCCCCAGGTTAAAGCTTTGCCTTCGACCGGGGGCCTGGGGATAGGCCCGGCGACAGCCGGGTTCGGGTTAGCACCTTGCGAGCCATAAACAGGAGGGCCCGAAAAGTTATCCGTCACGATGATAACATCTGTCACGTTTGCGCGTTCAACTGACGGCCATGACTGGGTGACCCCTGGCGACGGAACCCCAAATCGAATCCAGTTCTGGTTCCAATTCGGCGGAGCGACAGGCGGCGTAATGTCATAGCTACCCTGAGCCGCAAAAAACTGTTCGCCATTCGCTTCCACCAGCAACTTCATCATCGGGGGAACCAGATCATAAAGACTGTTCATATACGCACCAGTCGACCTCCGCTGTAACGCCTCGGCTTGGGCAAGGCTCGGAACCGAGGATACGGTGACCAGCGAAACAACGACTGCACTCAAGAATCGCACTGCATAAACTCCCGATAGGTTCATCTCATTGAAATACAGTACATCGCGCAAATGCGAAGTACATCCTGCAAAACAAATTCTTCCGCGGACCCTCTACTATTCTACTCGATTCAGCATATTGTTCTTGGCAATGAAACAGGGGCTATCCCTGATCGATCCCGAAAAAGTCCGTATTTCAAATCAGTACGGGTAATGGGGGCACAATGAACGAGCCTGTGTGAAATAGCGCCTCGCCAGACATACATCCGCCGTATTATATCCATAGCCAAGTAAATATATATACTTGCGTTATCTGACTAATAGTTTGAGGGGCTTCGGCCATTTGTTCATATGACGAGTGAAACACCTTTACCAGTACTGGTGGTGGATCTGGACGGAACGCTGCTGCGCTCTGACATTTTGTTTGAGACTTTTTGGAGTGCATTGGGAAGAAACTGGCGGACGCCAATTCAGGCTGTCGGCGCGTTGATGCAAAGCAAGGCAAAGCTGAAACGGGACCTTGCCCAATCCGGCCCATTGGATGTGGCGACGCTGCCCTACGACCCCGAGGTCATCTCTTATGTGAAGAACTGGCGCAATCGTGGTGGCCGGACGGCGCTGGTAACGGCCAGTGACGAAAGGATTGCCAATGGCATCTTCGACCATCTGGGTATTTTCGATGAGGTCTACGGATCGGACGGCGTTCGCAACCTGAAAGGCCCTGCAAAGGCATCCTTTCTGAAGGACCATTTTGAGGGCGGTTTTGCTTATATGGGCGACGCCCATGCCGATATTCCTGTATGGTCACAAGCCGAACGCGCAATCACTGTAAATACCTCTGCCTCGTTGCGCAGCACGGTGGACAGCCTGGACGCTCAGGTCGATCATCTTCAGACCCGGCCCAACAGCATCAAACCGTATATCAAGGCAATGCGCCCGCATCAGTGGCTCAAGAACATATTGGTCTTTCTGCCGATGCTGGCGGCCCATCAGTACGATTGGGGCACGTTTTTGGCCGCTCTGATGGCATTCATCTCCTTTTCGATGGTTGCCTCCAGCGCCTACGTCACAAATGACCTTCTGGACTTGGCCGCCGACCGGGCCCATCCGCGCAAATGCAAACGGCCCTTTGCGTCAGGCGCAATACCGATCGCTCATGGCACCTGGATGGCGATGGGCATGCTTGCACTTGGCGTCATCATCGCCGCCAGTGTCAATCTCGCCTTGTTGGGGGCGATGATCTTTTACTACGTTGCGACCACCGCTTATTCCCTGAACATCAAACGCCGGATCGTGATCGACATCATAGTGCTGGCCGGATTGTACACGACGCGCATCATCGCTGGTGGCTATGCGACAGAAATACCCCTATCGGTCTGGCTTTTGGCGTTTTCGGTGTTTTTCTTCCTGTCTCTGGCATCGGTCAAACGTCAAGCCGAACTGATAGACACCGCCAAGCGTGGTGCGATGGAAGCTGCTGGTCGCGGATATCAGGTCGATGATCTGCCGCTGATCAGTCAGGTGGCAATCTCGTCAGGTTATGTATCGGTGCTGGTGATGGCGCTTTATATCAACTCGCCAACCGTTGTGGAGCTTTACCGATCCCCTACGGCGCTTTGGGTTGTATGCCTGATCCTGCTCTATTGGCTTACCCGCATCATCATGATTACCCATCGCGGACACATGCACGACGACCCGGTCGTGTTTGCGGCCAAGGACCGAACCAGTCAGCTGTGTTTTCTGGGCATTCTGTTCTGCGCCATCTGGGGTGCGCTGCTATGACATTGGGGGGATTGGTCCTGCGCTACGGCGTGTTCGCAGTCATCGCAACGATTGCAAACCTGACGACCCAACGGCTGGTTTTGCACTGGGGCGAAGGTTTGGGCCTCTTTGTCATTGCCATGGGCGCAGGTACATTTGTGGGACTGGTCATAAAGTACCTTTTGGACAAACGCTGGATCTTCTATGACCTGTCCTCGGGCGCTGCGGCGCATGGCAAGAAGTTCACGCTCTACACCATCATGGGGCTGGTCACGACGGTAATCTTCTGGGGTTCCGAAACAGCATGCTGGCTGATCTGGAAAACCGACCTTGCACGGGAGATCGGTGCCGTGATCGGCCTGACCATCGGCTATGTGGTAAAATACAATCTGGACCGGCGCTACGTGTTCACCGACGCGATGCTGTCGCTGGGGCGTGCGACATGATGCTCAGCGGATGGGGGCGCTTTCCAGTCATCTACGCTCCGGTCGTTGATAGGCCGCGTTCCGAGGCAGAATTGACCGCTGCCCAGGCCAAAGGCGGCGTCATCGCGCGCGGAAACGGGCGTGCCTATGGGGACAGCGCCGTCAGCCGTCGTGGTACAATCGATATGCGTCACTTCAACCGCATGATCTCGTTTGATGCGGAAACCGGCATCTTGGTTGCAGAGTCTGGTGTAATGCTGGCGGATGTCATCACCTCTTTCCTGCCGCGCGGCTGGTTCCCTCTGGTCACGCCGGGCACCAAATTCGTGACCTTGGGAGGCATGATCGCGGCCGATGTACATGGCAAGAACCATCATCGTGACGGTTCGATGTCGGCGGCCCTCGAATGGGTGGATGTCATGGATCAATCCGGTCAGGTGCACCGGGCATCCCGCACACAAAACCCGGAACTATTTGACTGGGTACCTGGCAGCATGGGACTGACCGGAATAATCCTGCGGGCAGCCATTCGCCTGCAATCGGTCGAGACCGGCTGGATCAGGCAAACCACGATCCCGGCCAAAAACCTCGCCGAGGCAATGGAGATCTTCGAAACCTCTGACGACAGCCCGTATTCGGTCGCCTGGATCGATTGCCTCAAGGGTGGTGCGAACCGGGGCCGATCTCTGGTCATGTTGGGCGAACACGCCTCAGGCGACATGCTGGGCGCGCAGGAAAACGATGACCGATACGCGCTACGCCCCAAGCGAAAAAAGAGTGTAGCCTTCGACTTTCCGGGTTTTGCCATGTCAGGCCCCTTAGTAAAGGCGTTCAACGCGCTGTACTACCGCGCCGGGCTGCGCAAGGCTGGCGACAATCTGGTAGATTGGGACAGCTACTTTTATCCTCTGGATGCGATTTTGAACTGGAACCGGGTTTATGGGCGCCGGGGTTTTCTACAATTTCAGTGCGCATTGCCGCTCGATGCATCCAAAGCAGGTCTCGAAGCTCTGCTCGAGGCGATTTCCGAAGCCGGTGCCGGGTCGTTTCTGGCTGTGCTGAAACGGTTTGGTGAGCAGTCCAGCAAGTTTTCATTTCCGATGCTCGGCTACACACTGGCGCTGGACTTCCCTGCCACTTCCAAAAACCTAAGGTTGCTTGAGCAGTTGGACAGGATCACCATTGCCCATGGGGGCCGTTTTTATCTGGCCAAGGATGCCCGAATGACCGCACAGACGCTGATCGAGAGCGATCCGCGCGTGGCGCGGTTTGTAGCCCAACGTCAGGACAGCGGTGCCTCTGAAAC
Organism: Ruegeria sp. YTSA064; assembly: GCF_059610325.1. Taxonomy (NCBI): domain Bacteria; kingdom Pseudomonadati; phylum Pseudomonadota; class Alphaproteobacteria; order Rhodobacterales; family Roseobacteraceae; genus Ruegeria; species Ruegeria sp. YTSA064. Next base: position 14,327 of record NZ_JBXWNK010000018.1, on the reverse strand, counting down.
TTTTCAATCCTCCCAATCCGAAAGGCTAGCGATATGAGCAAAGATTCCGTTCTCATCCTTGGTGCGCGCTCGGACATCGGCCTCGCGGTGGCGCATAAATTCGCAAGCCTCGGCCATCCGATCCAGCTTGCGGCGCGTAATGTCGAAACCTTGAAACCCAACCGCGCCGACATCACGACACGATACAAAGTCGACGTTACACTTCATGAGTTCGATGCGTTGCAGCCTGACAGTTTTGCAGGCTTCGTTGACAGTTTGCCGAAATTGCCATTGATCGCGGTTTGCGCCGTCGGGTTCATGGGTGAGCAATCGCAGAACGAACAGGACTTAGCAGCCTCCAGCCTGGTCATGCGTTCGAATTACGAAGGCCCCGCGGGCATTCTGGCTGAACTCGCCAATCGGTTTGAGACGCGTGGTTCCGGTACTCTGGTAGGCATCAGTTCAGTCGCCGGGCTGCGTGGGCGCGCAACAAACTATGTCTATGGTTCGGCCAAAGCCGGATTTACCGCCTTCCTGTCAGGTCTGAGGAACCGGTTGGCAAAGAAGGGTGTGCATGTGGTGACGGTTCTGCCTGGTTTTGTCGCCACGCAGATGACCGAAAACCTGGACCTGCCTGAATGGTTGACGGCACAACCGATGGAGGTCGCCGAGAAGATCGCCACAGCTGTCGAGCGCGGGAAGAACGTGATTTATGTCCGTTCAATCTGGTGGCTGATCATGACGATCATCTGCAACATTCCAGAGAACATATTCAAGAGGCTGAAACTATGAAATTGCCATCTACTGCCTTCAGGACTAAGGGAGTTTCGGGCAATTGACCTTCAGGACATAACCGGGACTGAGCAGCGTTATGAAAACCCCCACCGGTTCATAATCGCAGGACTTTTCGTCAAGCACTTGCCGCAACCCGTGGGTCGCCCGCCCCGTGTCTCCGGGCCAGACCGCATGGATTGAGCTTATGTAGAACGTACTACCATCGCGGGGCGCAGCATCCAGAACAAATCGTGCCAACGGGCGAAAATCGCCGCGCAAACGCAACATGATGTACATCTTCGCCCAGCCCGCAGGATCATTGTGCAGCATATCCTCGATCAGTTCGGAAAACAGATCGGCGTCCATCTCGTTCCATTCCGGATCAAAATAGGATGGATCAATCGCAACACTGTGGGTCGACAGAGATGGCGCATAACTGTGATGGGAAATGGGTGCGCCTCGTTCGATCATCAATGGGATCAGGCGAAATGCTCCGAAATAATGCAATACCTGCGACGGCGGAAGATCAGCCAAAGTTGCGATCACCTGATCACTGGATCCTTCGACAAGTTGCGGCGGCCATTTCGATACCACGCGCAGCCCGGTCGCTGCAAATATGCAGCTCAATACAGCCAAACCTGCAATGGCAATTGAACGTCGATAGCTTAACGAGCGGAGCAGGCAATCGACAACCGCCCCGGCCAATACGGGAAACACTCCCAACATCCAAACCAGATGGCGCGAACTGGCGGCCGGGTATTTGCCGATTGCGGCAAGCCCTAGAAAGACCGCCAGAATGGCGCTGATGAACAGTATCAGCCCTGACAGTTGCGATCGCTCTGCCCCTTTTGTGAACGCAACCGCGGCCAGAGCGACGAGGCAAACCACAAACAAGATGGCCGCGCCTCTGATCCGAAACAGCTCCATTGTGGCGTCGCCGAACCGCTGCAACGCCTCCATGCCCAGACCCCCATAGGCATCGGGAAACGCAGTAATCTGGATTTTCGTCGCATGACCAATCTGAAGGTAATAAGCCAAAGACAGCACAATCAGAAGGCCCGCCAGCGCGATCTCTTTGACCTCAAGCTGACGCCCGAGAAGCCGCAATACCAGAAATACGCCCACCACGACGCACGCCCCGACAATAGTGGAAACACCCAAAAAGAGGCCTGCCAGAAGAACTGCAATGTCGCGGAAATTCAGCCCCGCGCTCCGGTCTTTCGCATAGATCCAGGCCGCAAAGATGGCGAACCCGGCGGCATCGAAAGCATAGAATTTCAACATCGAGCCATTGATCAAAAAAGACGGGAGCGACAGCAACACGAGCAACCCCGCCGCCATCGGCAGAGCCCGCTTGCCAAAAGCGCCAAACATTGCCGCCGAGATCACGCACAGCGTCAGCAGGATGATGATCAGACGCATCACATGAATTGACAGACCAGAGATAGCTTGCAGCAGCAGGTTGAATACGGGCGGTCCCGCCTGCTGCGCCTCGGGCAAAGGGCCGAAGGCCTGGGCCAGATTGGTCAGCGGGAAGTTCAGCAACTGCGAAACTTCATCAATCCAGATGCTGCGATCAGTCCAGAAATAGATTTGGACAGTCCCAAAAACCGAAACCAATGCTAAAATCAATAAACCAAACGGGCCGTTGGGATGGCCAATATCCCTGTGCATGGCAGTCTCTCTGAATTCGCCTACATGGAAATGAGTAAACGAAACTATGACAGAGGGGCAAGACGGGCGCATCCACATACGGATGTGTCGCAGACTTTTGGGACGGTCAGAGTTAGCGACTTACCGGACACACTTATCCTGCGATCTCTGCAAATTGCCGAAAACCAGATGTCGTAGTGCTGGGGAATTGCTGCTTTCTGATCATTTTGGCGACCTCAATGCCGTCCAGTGTGGCCGAGGCGGATCTGAAAGATTTGAACCCGCACATGTGCCGGATGCGACGCTTGATAAACCGATGATCCTGCTCGATCAGGTTGTTTAAATACTTGGACCTGACTGTTTAAATTTTGGCGGTGCAACCAAACCGATTAAGGATTTTGTTAACCTCTCGGATGATCTGTTGCAAACTTTTGGCTGTTGACGCTCGTAGGCGCTGCGAGTGAATGGCTATCGGTGTATTCAAGTCGAGAGTCGGTCCATGAACTCTTTCAAAGGCGCGCAATATCCGAAGGACGTGATCCTGTTCGCGGTGTTCTTTTATGTTCGATACCGTGTTTCATATCGCGACTTGGAAGAAATCATGGGAGAGCGAGGTGTTTCCGTGGATCACACCACGCTGAACCGTTGGGTAACGCGATACTCAGACGCCATTGCCGAAGTCGCGCGTAGGCGCAAAGGACCATGCGACCGCTCCTGGAGAATGGACGAAATATACATCAAAGTGAAAGGCGCGTGGGTCTATCTCTACCGTGCCGTCGACAAACACGGAAAAACACTTGATTTCATGCTGTCCGAGCGGCGCAACAAACCAGTTGCCACGAAATTCTTTGCCCAGATGCTGGAGGTCAACGGCCTTCCGCGAGAGATAGTCATCGACAAAAGCGGCGCAAACACCGCTGGCATCACGGCCATTTACAAGATGTTAAAGGGGTATGGCTGCCCGATCCCGATCGAGATGATCAGGCGCAAATACCTCAATAACATCATGGAACAAGCTCACAGGTTCATCAAAAGACGAACCCGTCCGATGCTTGGCTTCAAGTGCTATATCTCGGCTGCAGCAACTCTGGCCGGGATCGAATTCGCGCACATGATCCTCAAGGGGCAACTCACATCCGGACTCTGTCCGTTCCAACAGTTCGCTGAACTAGCCTATTGACGCCGGTGTGATCACTGAAGTAGCTCGCCTGGCTGAAATCTTTGCAACGGAACCCGCCGGAGGTCTCCCGATTGGATGTGTCGCAAAACCCGGTGAAATTTCGGGTGAACCCGAAGCCTGTTTCGGGTGCCATATACAAGACCAAATTGAAGAAGAAATTCTGTCCTGTAACGCCGATGGCGAAGTTATAATGCTCTCGATTGAAGCCTCGGAACCAAATTGCTCTGGTTCCGGGCCTGACGGCCCTCCGCATTGCTTAGAAAGCAATCATCCGACAGATACGGCATCACGCAAGGCCCAAAAACTACCGCGGGTGAATAACCGCATCCTATATGAACTGGCCTCACCCGAGCTGCGTATGCATATCGATATCGCCGGTGGCGGAGATCAGAATTCCAGCCCGTCGCTCTACGCGATTGAGACCGGCGTTTGGTCGCGATTGTCGGAGAACGGCGCCAATGCCTCGGCTTGGCGTACGGCGATTGACCGATTGACCGTGATGGGTGCAATCCTGGCCGGGCTGATCACAGACGCGAGGCTGAGCGATCCACGGTTGCCGCCAGTGGTTAATCCGGGCGGATATCTGCGTGGTATGGTGCACGCAGATGAGCGCGGGGAGTTGAACCTGATTTCCAGTTTCATGGGTTTGTTGGCCGAAGGGCGCGGGAAGAGGAAGGCGGGCTTCAGCAAGACCACAAGAACCAAATTTAGCCTTGGCGGGTTATCGGTTGCCAGCTTTTCAAATTCGTGTGTCTCATCGGCAGGTTTTTGCTCTGTTTCCACCTCCAGAACAGAACTGTATTCAAATCTGTGATTGGCTACGGGAATTCCCGAGTAGTTTGTTCAGCTTTAGGTTGCTATGCGGCCCCGACGGTAACGCGGAACAGAAAGACGATCTATGAAAATTGCGGATATTGGCAATTCTGAACTGGATTTCAGGCAAACCGGGGAGGCGCGCCTTCAGGAGATATGTTCTAGGTTCGGGTTGGAGAATGCGTCCTATGCCCATATCGACAAACATCACAACGTTGTCCACGGCTGCACCACGTTTTCAGCCGAGTGGGTCAGGTATTACGTCGATAACGATCTGGTTCTGGCCGATCCCCTCATTCGGTTTGGCGCCACAATGATCGCACCGATCGACTGGTCAGTGTTCGACAACCAGGCTGACTACGCAGCGCTCTTTGAGGCAGCCCGAAAATTTGGCGTTGGACGCAACGGTCTTTCCATTCCGGTTATCAACCCCTTCGGGGAGCGGGGCGTATTTACCGTCACGTCCAATGCGCCTCGCCCCGAGTGGGACGCATTGATCACGAGAATGCTCCCTGCCCTACGCCATGAAGCACAGATTCTACACCTGCTTGCCCTAGATGTGATTGAAACCGTATTCAACTTTCCCTCGGATTCCCTGTCCGGCGATGAGCTGGATGTGTTGAAGATGCTCGCGTCGGGTTTGATACCGTCTGTCATTGCCCGGCAGACGGGGCATTCGTCGCGAATGGTAGAGGCACTGACTGCTTCAATCACCACCAAGCTCAAAAGCCGGACGATTGAACAGGCAGTGGCGCGGGCAGTCAGTACTGGATTTCTTAAGTGGAGCGATTTCTTTGCCGACCCTGTGGCCGAACTGGTCAATATGGAAAGTCAGCGACTATGCGGTGGGATCGTCCGTTGGGGTGGCAGGTCTCACGAGTTTATCGCTTTTGAAGACGGCAGACTGGTTCGGAACGCTGATAGCTTTCAGCCGGTCCAGTTCACGGATCTCGCGAGAGAGTTTAACTTGAGTGCAAACGAGGTGGTCGAGGAACTTGCGTGTAATCGGGATCAAAGATTGCGGATCAGGTACTCTGAATTCGGCTAAAACGCACTGCTTCGTCTTTAAAAAGACTGCAGGCGCAAGTTTCACATAATTTACCTTACCCACCGGTATTGCGCGATCGCTAGTACATGCTCGGCCATAGCCGTAATTTGGTTAATCTGAGGCTGCGCCAGAAGAATAGTAGAAAGCAATCGCTTGCGTCCTGTTTTTAACCGAGAGCTTTTCATAGATGTTGCTCAGGTGAAATTTGACGGTATTTGTCGAGATTTGCAGGTCTTTCGAAAGTTCGCGGTTGGATAGGCCCTTGGCTAGCGCTTCAAGGATGACGCGCTCTTTGCGGGAAAGGCTGTGAATTGGGTCCTGCTGCATCTTCCGTACATCGATAAATGGAAACACCATTTTACCAGCCGCCACGTCCGCGCAAGTTTCCAGCAATACTTCAACCTCACCCGACCGGGATGCGAACCCTGCCGCGCCTGCCTGCATGGCGAGGCGCGGAACATCTCCGACCTCATCGCCATAGATGACAAATCGGGGTACGTTTTCCTGTTCCCGTAGAACTTCGATCAATTTGGCCGCACCGAGAACCGGCAAATTCCATGCAATTACGCAAACCTTGACTGGTACCCTCATGACCGCGCCCAAAAACCCTTCGGCGGTGGCTGATGTGGCAACTAGAGAGAATCGCGGATCACGTTCAAAAATCTCCGACATGGCCGACAACACCAGCGGATTGTTGTCGGCCAACATAACGTCAATCGGTTGTTGTGGAAGCTCTGACATTGATTTTACATCCAAAATTCAAATTTTCTACCCATTTGTATAGGTGCAAAATTAGTATACTCTAGTATTCTTACCAAACCGGGTAGGTTTTTCCCCATCCTATTAGAAGTCCTAAAGCAGTAGTAAGTTACGTTGCGTGCCGATGCAAGCAAGGCTTTCCTGATCCACAACACGGTATTTGGGTGTGGCTGAACACCCCGACGATCAAGGAGGATCGAATGAATTCCCAGATTTATCCCACGCTCGAAATCCCCCAAACCTTGGCTGCCGGCCCGGGACCGGGCAATACCGACGCCCGCGTTCTGCAGGCATTCGCAAGCGCAGGGGTAGCTGACCATATGCAGGGTGATGTTTTGCGCGGTATGGTCGAATGCAAACTCATGCTACGCGAGATCTGGGGAACCTCGAACACCTATACCTTCGCGGTCGCGGGCACCGGTTGGAGCGCGCTGGACACCATGTTTTCGGCCGTCATGCCCGGCGACAAGGTTATTGCATTCAACAACGGAACCTTTTCAGGCATCGATACACTGACCCTCAGGATCAAGGCAGCAACACCGGATGAGCATGCCGCCAACCCGCTGGACCCGCAAGCCGCCAGCGTCACCGTGATCGATATACCGCATGGTCAGTCGGTAACCGGCGATATGGTCGAGGCTGCACTGGCCGAGCATAGACCAAAATGGGCGTTCATGGCCCATTGGGAAACGGGCTCTGGCCGGATAAATGATCTGCGCGGGTTCTCCGATGCTTGTGAACGCCATGGCGCTATGGGTCTGATCGACGCTGTTTCGTCTCTGGGTGTCGAGGATTTTCAAATTGATAACTACCCGGGCATCGCTGGCTGGGCCTCTTGCCCGCAAAAGGGTCTGTGCTGCTTGCCATTGACCTATGCGCCGGTCAGCTTTTCCGATGAATATATCGACAGCCTTAAATCAACAGGTGCCTACAGCTATGTCCACAATCCCATTTTCGAGGCTCGTCATTGGGGAATCGTCGATGGGCAGGACGTCGAGAAAGGTACCTATCACCGGACCCATTCCGGCTACGCTGTGGCCGCCTTCCATGAATCCCTTCGTCTGACGCTGACAGAAGGATTGGCAAAGCGGTCAGGCTCGTACCGCACGCACGAAAAGGTGCTGCGTGACGCCGTAACCGCAATGGGATGCGAAGTGACTTCGGATATGCCCAGCCTACTGGTCCTCAACCTGCCGCCGGATCTGGCCGGTCGCGAGATGGAGCTGGTCCAGAATTGCCGGGCGCGCGGGTTCGGCATCTGGCCGACGCTCAGCGCACCTGTACAGGTCCGGATCGGCATCCTCAACCAACTGAACCGCCAGGCGATCAGCCAGATCATCCGTCTGTTCGCCGAAGCCATGCGCGAACTGGGCGGCACCGTCGATTTCGAAGAGATCGAGGCATTGCTCGAAAGCCGTTACGGCACATCGATCGCTGCTTGAACGCACTGCATAAACGGGAGGAATGCAGATGGATATTCATGAGTATCAGGCGAAAGAGGTTCTTTCGAATTTCGGTGTCGCCATACCATCGGGTGCGTTGGCTTACAGCCCCGAGCAGGCGGCCTACCGCGCACGCGAGCTGGGTGGGGACAAGTGGATTGTCAAAGCCCAGGTGCATGCAGGCGGCCGAGGAAAAGCCGGCGGCGTCAAGCTGTGCGACAGCGAAAACGAGATCCACGCAGCCTGCGACGAGATGTTCGGGCGCAAGCTGGTGACCCACCAGACCGGGCCGGAAGGAAAAGGCATCTACCGTGTCTATGTCGAATCCGCCGTGCCGATCGATCGCGAGATCTATCTGGGCTTTGTTCTGGACCGCTCCAGCCAGCGCGTGATGATCGTCGCCTCTTCGGAAGGTGGAATGGAGATCGAAGAGATCTCGGCTGAACGCCCTGACAGCATTGTCCGTTCAATCGTGGAACCCGCCGTCGGGCTGCAGGAGTTTCAGGCACGCGAGATCGCCTTCAATCTCGGGCTGGAACCCCGTCTGATTCAGCAGATGGTCCGGACGTTGCAGGGCTGTTACGCAGCGTTCAGCGAACTTGACGCGACCATGGTCGAAATCAACCCGCTAGTCATCACAGGGGATGATCGTGTACTGGCGTTGGACGCCAAGATGAGCTTTGACGACAACGCCCTGTTTCGTCATCCGCAGATCGCCGAACTGCGCGACAAAAGCCAGGAAGACCCGCGCGAAAGCCGCGCGGCGGATCGGGGGCTTTCATACGTGGGTCTCGAAGGCAATATTGGCTGTATCGTGAATGGTGCTGGTCTGGCCATGGCCACGATGGACACGATCAAATTGGCGGGTGGCGAGCCTGCAAATTTCCTGGACATCGGAGGCGGGGCGTCGCCGGAACGTGTCGCCAAGGCTTTCCGTCTGGTTCTGTCCGACAACAATGTCCAGGCGGTTTTGGTCAATATCTTTGCCGGTATCAATCGCTGCGACTGGGTTGCCGAAGGTGTCGTGCAGGCACTTCGCGAATTGGAAATCGACATCCCCGTTATTGTGCGGCTAGCCGGGACAAATGTCGAAGAAGGCCAGAAGATTTTGGCCAAGTCCGGCCTGCCGATCATCCGCGCCACAACGCTAATGGAAGCCGCCGAACGGGCCGTGGGCGCATGGCAGAACGATCTGACCCAAAACACCAAGATGAGGGCCGTGTAATGAGCATTCTTCTCGACCGCAACACGCGCGTTATCGTGCAAGGAATCACTGGACGCATGGCGCGCTTTCATACCAAGGACATGCTGGAATATGGCACCAATGTAGTCGGCGGCGTCGTTCCCGGAAAAGGCGGCGAAACCGTAGAAGGTGTGCCCGTATTTGACACTGTCAAACAGGCTGTCGAAGCCACCGGCGCAGATGCCAGCCTTGTGTTTGTCCCGCCGCCTTTTGCTGCGGATTCGATCATGGAGGCCGCCGACGCGGGTATCCGCTATTGCGTTTGCATCACCGACGGCATTCCGGCTCAGGACATGATCCGCGTCAAACGCTACATGTATCGCTATCCCAAGGATAAGCGCATGGTGCTGACCGGCCCGAACTGCGCCGGAACGATCAGCCCCGGCAAGGCTTTGCTGGGGATCATGCCCGGGCATATCTACCTGCCGGGCAATGTCGGCATCATTGGCCGCTCGGGGACACTTGGCTATGAGGCTGCGGCGCAGCTGAAAGAGCGCGGGATCGGAGTTTCGACCAGCGTCGGCATCGGGGGTGATCCGATCAACGGTTCCTCGTTCCGTGACATCCTCGAACGCTTTGAATGGGATGAGGACACCGAGGTCATCGCCATGATCGGCGAAATCGGCGGGCCGCAAGAGGCTGAAGCGGCTGAATACATCCGCGATCACATCTCGAAACCCGTCATTGCTTATGTTGCTGGTCTGACCGCGCCAAAAGGGCGGACTATGGGCCATGCCGGTGCGATTATCTCGGCTTTTGGTGAAAGTGCATCGGAAAAGGTCGAGATTCTGTCCGCCGCCGGTGTGACCGTTGCCGAAAACCCTGCCGTCATCGGTGAAACGATCGCCCGTGTCATGGGAAAGGCTGCGTGATGGTCAAGCCTTCGGTTCTTGTCACCCGTCGTTGGCCTGCTGCGGTCGAAGCGCAGTTGACCGAGAACTACAACGCTGTGCTTAACACCGGAGACAAACCAATGTCACCGGCCGAATTCCGCGATGCGCTGAAAAGCTATGACGCAGTTTTGCCCACGGTTACGGACACGCTCAGCGCCGAGGCGCTGGACGTACCCGCAGCACAGACCAAAATCCTCGCCAATTATGGCGTGGGATACAGCCATATCTGCGAACCATCGGTGCGCAATCTTGGGATGACCGTGACCAATACACCGGATGTCCTCTCCGAGTGTACGGCCGATCTGGCCATGACATTGCTGCTGATGGTTGCCCGTCGCGCTGGCGAAGGCGAGCGCGAATTGCGCGCTGGAAACTGGTCCGGTTGGCGTCCAACCCACCTTGTCGGCACGAAGGTCAGCGGCAAGACGCTTGGCATTATCGGCTTTGGACGGATCGGTCAGGAAATGGCGCGGCGCGCACATCACGGCTTTGGCATGAAAATTCTGGTCCAGAACCGTAGCGCAGTGTCGGCCGAGATGCTGAAACAGTTCAACTCAGCACAGGTCGAAACGGTCGATGACTTGCTGCCACAATGCGATTTCGTCTCGCTGCATTGCCCCGGAGGTTCGTCGAACCGACACCTGATCAACGGGCGCAGGCTCGACCTGATGAAGCCTGATGCCTTCCTTATCAACACCGCCCGCGGCGAAGTTGTGGACGAGCACGCTCTGGTACAGGCCCTCATGTTCGACACGATCGGCGGCGCGGCGCTCGATGTCTTTGACGGCGAACCCCGGATCAGCCCGGACCTGCTGCAGTGCGACAATCTGGTGATGTTGCCCCATCTGGGGAGCGCCACGCGCGAATCCCGCGAAGCCATGGGGTTTCGCGTTCTCGACAATCTCGGCGATTTTTTTGCAGGTCGTACTCCGCGGGATCAGGTGATCTGATGCAAGCACTGGCGCGGAATATTCAGCCCACCCCAGAACCTTCGAACTATGCCGAAGGATTGCGTTCGGAATTGCGGGTGTTGTGGCGGAACATTTTGCTGAAACGGGCGCCTCATGTAGCGACATGGGCCGAGTCTTCGCCGCTGCAGCCTATTCCCGCCGGGCCCGAGGCGACTCCGTATTTGCAGGCCCTGTCGATCTGGTTCCAACTGTTGCGCATCATCGACGAAAACGCCGAAGTCAGAGATCGTCGCCTGGCCGAGACCAATAGCGGCCCCGAAGCGGTCGAAGGCGGGTTTTCCGAGGTGTTGTCCGACCTGTCCCTGACAGACAGCCAAATAAAAAAACTGACCGCTGTTCTTTGTGCCGGCCCCACCCTGACCGCGCATCCAACCGAGGCCAAACGGGTCACTGTTTTGGAAATTCACCGGCGGATATACCGCAACCTCGTTGGCCTTGAAACCCAGCGCTGGACCCCGACCGAACGTGCCGAATTGCTGAATGGCCTGGAAGGTGAGGTCGATCTTCTATGGCTGACGGGGGAACTTCGCCTGACGCGTCCAAGCCTGCGCGATGAGATCGAGTGGGGGTTGCAATTCTTCCGGGATGCAATCTTTAACGCCGTCCCACAGGTCATGAATCGGTTCGATCAGGCCTGCCTGCATGTGCTGGGCCAGACCCTGAACGAAACACCCGATATCCGCTTTCACAGCTGGATCGGCGGCGATCGGGATGGCAATCCGAATGTCACGACCGAGATGACCGCACTGGCTTTGCAACGCGGGCGTGAAACGGTTCTGGACCTTTACCGTCAGGTCCTTGAACAGGCTGCAAGCAGGCTGAGCATCAGTGCCCTCATATTGCCGCTGCCCGAGCTCAATAGGGCGCGTATACAAGAAATAATCAATCGGTTTCCAGAAGCTGGCCGCAATCGGAACGAACCGTTTCGGCAAGCTCTCAATGCCATTCGCCATCGGCTGACAGATGGCGGCTATGATCACATCTCACAATTCGTGAGCGATCTTGATGCGCTTGATAACGCTTTATGCGCGGTCAACGCCGATATTCTGGCGCGACGGCATGTCCGCCCCCTGCGCCGAGCTGCAACGGTTTTCGGGTTCCGAACCACAACATTGGACATCCGCCAGAATTCGACCGTCACAACCGATGTTCTGGCCGAAATCTGGTCACAATCCGGCCAGGCTCCGGACTATGGCACGGCCGAATGGTCTGCCCGTTTGCGCACCGAATTGTCGGATCAGAACCTGCCTTATCAAAGCCGCGACGCGCTGAGCGATCAGGCACAGGAATTGCTCGCTCTTCTGGCGCTGGTCCACAGCGTACGATCAGGGCCAGATCCCAAGGCAATCGGTCCGTTCATCCTGTCCATGACCCGCTCTGCCGATGATATGCTCGGCGTCTACCTGCTGGCCCGTTATGCCGGGTTCGGGTCCGAGACACTGGATATTTCGGTAGTTCCGCTGTTTGAAACGATTGCCGATCTGCGTAACGCCCCGGCGATCTTGCTGGATGTCCTGGGCGTTCCGCTTGCCCGCCGCAGCCTCAAATCCAACGGTAACGTAATCGAGGTGATGCTGGGATATTCGGACAGCGGCAAGGATGGCGGCTACTTCTGCTCAACATGGGAACTGGAACGTGCCCAACGCCGAATCGTATCGGCACTGGCCTCGCAAGGCTTCAAGGCCACATTTTTTCATGGTCGCGGCGGCTCGGTCAGCCGGGGCGGCGCACCTACCGGACGCGCCATAGCTGCGCAACCCAGTGGAACGATTGCCGGACGGTTGCGCGTGACCGAACAGGGCGAGGTTGTTTCAACCAAGTATGCCAACCGTGGGACGGCTGCGGCGCATCTGGAATTGCTGCTTTCAAGCACGCTGCGCCATACAGCCAACCCAGGCGAAACCCCTGCCCGGCCCGAGTTCGACGATGCGCTGGATGCCTTGTCTGAACTGTCGCAGACAGCCTATGTCTCGCTTCTGCAGATGCCGGGTTTTCTGGACTATTTCCAGCAGGCAAGCCCGGTCGAAGAGCTCGCCCGCCTGAAAATCGGCTCCCGCCCGACCCGCCGGTTCGGTGCAGCCAGTCTGGATGACCTGCGGGCCATTCCATGGGTTTTTGCGTGGTCGCAGAACCGTCACCTGATCACCGGTTGGTACGGGTTTGGCGCCGCCATGACCAGCTTTCGCAAATTCCGGGGCGCGCGCGGTGATGAAGTGCTGCAGGACATGTTCAATGATTCTCGCCTGTTCCGCCTCGCCGTCGATGAGATGGAAAAATCGCTCTATCAGGCGGATATGGATATCGCCGCACAATACGGCGAATTGGTCCCCGATGCGGAGACTCGCCAACGCATCTCGCGGGCTATCAAAACGGAATACGACAGTGCCTGCAGCGCAGTGCAGTTTCTGACCGGCGGTCAGACCATCGGTCACCGTTTTCCTCGTCTGTGCGAGCGGTTTGATCGTAAACGGGCCGAACTGGCCCGCATTCACGCGCTGCAAGTCGAACTGCTGCGACAAGCCCGAAGCGAGCCGCAGGCAGGATCGGTACCTGTGCCTTTGCTGCAATCCATGAATGCCATTTCCGCTGGCCTCGGCTGGACCGGCTAACCCTTTTCAGGAGGTTTCAACGTGAACGCCCCGCAACGCACCCAAGGTTTCTTCACCCAATCCCTTGCCGATCGTGACCCCGAGCTATTTGGCTCGGTCACATCCGAATTGGGCCGCCAGCGCGATGAAATCGAGCTGATCGCATCGGAAAACATCGTCTCTGCCGCTGTCATGGAAGCGCAGGGCTCGGTGATGACCAACAAATACGCCGAAGGTTATCCCGGTCGTCGCTACTATGGCGGTTGCGAGTTCGTGGACATCGCCGAGAACCTGGCCAGCGACCGCGCCAAAGAGCTGTTTGGCTGCGGCTTTGCCAACGTTCAGCCGAACTCGGGCTCTCAGGCCAATCAGGGCGTGTTCCAGGCATTGATCCAACCCGGCGACACCATTCTGGGCATGAGCCTGGACGCAGGCGGTCACCTGACACACGGCGCGCGCCCCAACCAATCGGGCAAGTGGTTCAATGCGGTGCAGTATGGTGTCCGCAAAGAAGACAACATGCTGGACTATGATCAGGTCGAGGCGCTGGCAAAAGAACACCAGCCCAAGCTGATCATCGCCGGTGGTTCCGCGATTCCGCGACAGATCGACTTTGCCCGCATGCGCGAGATCGCCGACATGGTCGGCGCTTATCTGCACGTGGACATGGCGCACTTCGCCGGTCTGGTGGCAGCGGGTGAGCACCCCAGCCCCTTCCCGCATGCGCATGTGGCGACCACCACCACGCACAAAACCCTGCGCGGCCCGCGTGGCGGCATGATCCTGACCAATGATGAAGATATCGCTAAGAAAGTGAATTCGGCCATCTTCCCCGGCATTCAGGGCGGCCCGCTGATGCACGTGATCGCGGCCAAGGCCGTGGCCTTTGGAGAGGCGTTGCAACCTGCGTTCAAGGACTACATCAAGCAGGTTATTGTGAACGCTCAGGCCCTTTCAGATCAGCTGATCAAGGGCGGTCTCGAC